>CACYCV010000117.1 GCA_902772955.1 uncultured Ruminococcus sp. | reverse complement strand
CAGAATTATTTTACACTAACGTCGTTGGCGGTACGTGACCGCACAGGACGTGTTCGCGGCAGCGCTCCGCTACGCTGCGCTCGATTTTGCCGTGTCTGATTTTACTGACGCGTCTTCCGCTCCACACGGCGTTAACACACCGCTTTGGGGCGGTAGCAAAATAACCGGAAGAACGCTTTGCAACGTTCGTTTTCGGGGTTCTTAGGGGGACTTTTTCGTAAAAGTCCCCCTAAGTCGCTGTCCGCAGACAGGGAAATATTAAAGGGGCTTGGGGGTGAAGCCGCCAACTTATCCTGCTACCTTCACAGCAGCGTAAGCTGCTGTTTATGAATCTTCTACAATTTTTGTTGACATTATAGCGCTATTAATGGTATAATGATAATGAATATATAGTATTTTTTACTGATTTAATTACCTTTTGCGTTTGTTTCCAAAAATAAATTGGAAGTGAGATGATTCCCCTGAGAAATGGGTGATCATCAATATTTTTGAAGTGATTATTATCAAGGAGGAGGCATTTATATGAAAAAAATGAAAAAGCTCTCCGGAATTGCTCTGACCCTCTGTATTCTGCTCTCGGTGGTTTCGACAGGAGGCGTTCCTGCTTCGGCGGGTTCCTCTGATGCCGGCGAAGGAACAGAATCGGGTTCTACGGCGATAGAATCTTCCGGGGATTCTTTGTCTGACATTCCGTCTGCTGTTTCTGTCCTGTCGATGGCATCCAGCGGCACGGTTTCCGTCAATCCTTCTGCTGCGGCTCCTGCCGGCACTCCTCCTGGTTCGACAGATACCGGAAAGGTTCTGGGAGGTACAATTCTTCACTGCTTTGACTGGAAATATACCGATATTGAAGAGGAGCTTGACAATATCAAGGCTGCAGGCTTTACGGCCGTCCAGACTTCTCCGGCGCAGCCAGGGGGAGGCGTTGATTCCAATATCTGGTATTTCCTTTATCAGCCGTTGGATTTCAGAGTAGGCACCAATGACCTTGGCACCAAAGAAGAGCTTCAGCATCTTTGCACGGCTGCAGAAGCTAAGGGAATCAAGATTGTTGTGGATGTGGTTTCCAACCATCTGGCGGGTGACCATACCTATATTACCAGCGATTTCCAGGACAGTAAATACTGGAGAGATACTTCGTATGATTACGGTGGCCGTCAAGGGGACTACCTTAATGATATCGGAATGCCTGATATTAAATCAGAAGATGAAGATGTCTATACTGCCGTAAAAGAGTATGTCCAGGAGCTTCATGATATCGGCGTAGACGGGATCCGCTGGGATACGACAAAGCACATTCAGCTTCCCGCTGATGATGGCTGCCAGTTCTGGCCGGCAGTTTGTTCTGTGGAAGGAATGGAGCATTACGGTGAAATCCTGGGCTTGCCGAATGGCAGCAGCGGCAGCAGAACCGGTGCGGCCATCAAAAAGGAATATACCCAGTATATGAGCGTTACAGACGATACCTACTGCAAAGAGGTGCGGGATGCCTTCAACAACGGAAACGCAACGGCGACTACCGGGTATATGACGGATCTGGGCAGTAATAGCGTTACTGCGGATAAACTGGTTTATTGGGCCGAAAGCCACGATACCTGGTCTAATAATAAAGATTACGGCTATTCCAATGAAATGCCGCAGAGTGTCATTGATAAAACATACGCCATCGTGACAGCCCGCAGCGATGCAACCGTGCTGTACTATTCTCGTCCTGAATACAGATATAAGCAGAATATCAAGGCGGGCGTCAAGGGCAGTACCCATTTTACAAGCCCCGAGGTGGCTGCAGTCAATCATTTCCACAACGCGATGACCGGCGGTGACTATTACTGCACAAAGAGTAATTATTCCGTTGCCGCTGTATGCCGTCCCAACGGTGCGGTCGTTGTCAAAGCGAATGTTGGCAGTTCCGATGCCATCAGCATTACCAACGGCGGAAGTACTTCGGCACCGGGTACCTACATAGACGAAATTACCGGCAATACCTGGACGGTTACCAGCAGCAACATCAGCGGTACCATCGGTTCAACAGGCATTGCGGTTTTGTACAATACCGCTGTTTATCCTGATATTACTCCTCTTGCTTCCGGATCGGGTTCGTCAGGAGCCACCACCACTACTTTGTATTTTGATAACTCTGCATACAATTGGGATTCTGTTTATGCGTATGTATATGACGGATTGGGCAGTGATTGTAATGCCCAATGGCCTGGTCAGGAGATGACTGAGACAGACCCTGCCACTGGCTACTACAAACTTACTGTCAATAACTATCACGGAAATGCCAGAGTGATTTTTGTAGAGAACGATACCAAAAATAACACCAACAGATATCCTGCCAGCGGTTCCCCAGGTATGGACTGCCCAGAAAGCGCCATGCTGCTCACCCATCGGGATGATTCCGGAAAATCCTTTGCCGTTTGGGAAAAATATCCCGAACCGCCGTCAGCGACCACCGGCGGTGTTTCGGTGACAGCTGATTCAACCAATTTTTTAAAAACGCTGACGGTGACACTTCATGTGGATAACGGTGTGACAAATCCCATTTATATGACCTCCGAGGGCGGCTACGGCTCCTTTACGGAAGGTCAGACCATTACCATCGGCAGAAAAGCCAGGGGCGGTGAAATCAAGGTTGCTGTCAAAGGCCTGAATAGTGACGGCTCTATGGCTTCACAGGTTCGGTCGTTTACCAAGCAGCAGGTGGGTGAGACGATATTCTTCAAGCCCAATGGAATCTGGTTCGGTGCCAGGTATGCACTTTATACCTGGGTTGACAGTTCCACCGTCAGGTGGCTTGATCTGACGCCTATGGACGACGGCGAAACCTACTACGCTAAGCTGCCTGACAATACAGACTGGAAGAACGTCATCTTCTGTAAAATGAAAAGCGGCACAACCACCAATAGCTGGGATAATAAAGCCGACCAGACCATAGATATTCCCATCCCCTATGACGGAAACAACTGCTTCAGACTGACCGGAAAGGATGCCACTGTCACAACGAAATACACCGGAACATGGGAAAAGGTATCCTCACTGGCCGGAACCATCGTCTGTGATAACTTTACAGGTGTAGAAGGAGAAGGCGGTGGAATCGTATTCCAGCTGCAATATGCAGATTTGCTGGAGAATGTTTATGACCGGCTGACGGAACATGCAGAAACCATTGACATTTCCTCCTATCATATTCCCTCCGCTTTTATGCAGACTTTTTCCCGGTCCCTGTTAGCAACGCATCCCGACCTGTTCTTTGTGAGTTCTCTCTCCATCGGCAGTTCATCCGGTGACGGAATCAACTGGTATCTGTCAACCATCACACCGGTCTATTCTATGGACGAATCGGAAACCGAGACAAAAATGGCAGCCTTCCAGCAAAAAGCCGCCTGGTATCTTGCCGGACTGGATGACAGCATGGATGACTTCACCAAGGCGCTGATTCTTCATGACAGGATCATTCAGAACAGCCGTTATGTCATTTCCAACAGCTCCACCTATACGCTGATGGTAGAAGGCTATGGCGTGTGCCGGGATTATGTTGGTGTCTATGCTTACCTGCTGGCACAAGCAGGCATCAGCAGCGAGATAGTATTTTCCGATGAGATGCTCCACGGGTGGCTGATGGTTTGTCTGGACGGCAGCTATTATCACGTTGATATCACCTATGATGATATAGTAGGAGCGGTTCCGGTCTGTTCCCATGAATTTTTCCTGCTGAGTGAAAGCCAGATTCGTTCTGCTGATTATTGTGCCATGTTTGGGGATACAAATGGAATTGGTGTGCATACCGGCTTTGCAACCTATCATGCGGCAGATAGCTCCTATGATACCTGGAATAACATGCACAAGGTAAATGCTCCGTTCTTCTATCTGGATGGTACAATGTACACCATCATGAAGGACAATAATCAGGGAATACTGGTGTCTTTTCTTCCTCAGACGGATCAATATGTCTCTGTTTATCCTATCACAGCAGTCTGGAGTGTAGGCAACTCTTATTACCCTGATAACTATTCCGGCTTGGATGAATACAGCGGCCTGATCTATTTCAACGATGATAAACATATCTATCTCTTCGATCCTTCCGATGGCCAGGTGGAATCCCAGCCGTTTATCACCTATACCGGCAGCGGCCTGATTTTCGGAATGTTTATTGAGGGTGGAGACATTTATGGCTATGTGGCACCCGACCTGGAGGAAGGGACCGAAATGTCCATTGTGAAGCTTGGCTCCTGCAGTCAGGTGATGACCTACACCGTGACGTGGAAAAACTATGATGGTACCATTCTGGAAACGGATCCGCAGGTTCAGGAGGGAACGACTCCGGAATATAACAGTGCCACCCCTGTAAAGCCGGCTGATTTTACATATTCCTATACCTTCAGTGGCTGGTCACCAGTCATTAGCCCTGTCACTCAGAATGTGATTTATACAGCTCAGTTTACGCAGGCTCCTGTAGCAACCGTTACCGTTACCGTTGAAAATTGGGCGGAATGGGATCAGGTTTACGTCTATTATTGGAACGGAGATCTGAATAATCACTGGCCAGGTGTGGCGATGACACCGGTGGGTGATGACGGAGCTGTATATACTGCCACCATTCCTGTTTCGGCTGCCAATATGATATTCAACAATAATGGCAGCCAAACGACAAAAGTGCAGACCAATGATCTTGTATTGGATGCCCAGAACAGCAATCAGACCTGGATAATCGGTGCTCCCTGCGGCAAGACGAAAGCCACGGCAAGACTGGCGGATACCTACTATCTGGTGGGCAAAATGAATAACTGGAGTATCGGCAACAGTTACCGTTTTGAAGCCAATCCAAACGCAGATAAAGCGGAGGAATATGTCTTTACAACCCAGCTGACAAGTGGAACCACTTTCAAGGCACAGGGGGTGTTGAGCGGTGTTATTCCGGGAAATGGACAGTCCAGCTATCATATGGACGAGGTGTCGGGTACTTACAAGATTTATTTCCGTCCCAATGGCAACGGAAACGGATGGACCAATTCTTACCTGAAGGTGGAAAATATCACTCCTTATACGGTCACTTTTGACAGTGCAGAAGGAAGCGCCGTCGGATCACAGACTGTCATCTACGGCCACACAGCCGAAAAACCGGAGGATCCTACCAGAGATGGTTACGCCTTTGTGGGCTGGTACAACGGCAATGAGGCGTATGACTTTACATCCGCTGTTACACAGAATATCCAGCTTACTGCCCATTGGAGTAAAACAATTGAGATTGGCCTGGTTGATATTAACGGCTTTATCACCGTTTATGAATGTATCGCAGATGACTTCGACGGCATCGGACTTCTTTTCGCCCCGTATCTTGACGGCTTTACTTTCCAGGGCTGGAGAATCGAAAACACTCTCTATGCCGATACGGAAGAAGCAAGGGAGGCGCTCTGTGAGATTGTCCACAGCAGTACCTGCCCGGAGAGCGTGATGGTGACGGCTGTCTATGATCAGAAAAACGGGTCAAGCCGTCTGACGGTCAACAACGGCACCATTCAGAATACCGGTGAAACAAGCGCTGATGTCAGAGAATCTGAATTGGTGATTGTGAATGCCAACGAAGGACCGGAAGACCAGTATTTCCTTTACTGGACAAGACGAAATGGTGACGACGAAATTGTGGTATCCTACAATTCTTCCTACTCCTTCTATATGCCTTCGGATTCTCTGATCCTGACAGCATGGTATGGAAATGCACTTCCGGACGAGCAGTTGGGTACAGCTATCATCGAAAGTGTCACGGCAGATAACGAAAACAAAAAATTGATCTTTGTATCCGTCTGCAATGTTCCGGAAATTTACACCATGGTCGAGGGAGGCTTGGTTGCAACCAATGATATCCTGATTGGCGAGAATGTGAATATAGAGAATGCACTGTATTTCAAAGTTTCGGATAAAACCACCCCTGATACGAAAAATCTGAAATATACTTGGACAAAATCCAATGTCAAGGATAATGAAACCTGGTATGTCAAAGCATATCTATTGTACAGAGATACGATTGGTGTGGATCATCCGGTTTACAGCGATGCGGTTACAGGTCGGATATAATGGGGGGATCTAAGTGAAAAAAAGTATTATCCTCTTAAAGTAGAAATCATTGAATTTGATGAGGAAGATGTTATTACACTCAGTGGACATGATGTGATTGACGGCGATGAGGATGAAGACTGATTTGCCGACAGCGTTATGAATGATGATCAAAGCTATCAAACGGCAGGCGGCTACGGCTGTCTGCCGTTTCCACCAGGTAAGGAGAAGTATGAAAGCAACCTATCAGATCGCGGAAAAACGTATTCAGATTTGTTCTATATATGAGCAGGTTCATCATTATTGCAGGGAATATCGCTGCCAGGGAGAGCCGGATTTTACGGTGACGACCACCATGGCGGATATCGATTATGAACGAAAAAAAGCACTAAGAAACGATTTTCTGGAGGGACACCTATTGCAGGAACGGCAAAGCGCATATCTGGAGGAATTAGCCGTTTATCGCAAAATTGCGGAAAAAATGCCGGAATATGATACCTTTCTTTTTCACGGCTCCTCTGTGGCGGTAGACGGTCAGGGGTATCTGTTTACAGCGAAAAGCGGAACAGGAAAATCTACACATACCCGTCTCTGGCGGAAATTATTGGGAGACCGTGCTGTGATGGTAAATGACGACAAGCCTCTGATACGGGTTGGACATGATTGTGTGACGGTATTCGGCACCCCCTACAACGGAAAGCACCGTCTTGGAAACAACATTGCCGTTCCGCTGAAAGCAATCTGTCTTCTGGAACGTTCTGCGGAAAACCATATTCGTTCCATTGCTCCGGAGGAGGCATATCCGATGCTTCTGCAGCAAAGCTATCGTCCTAAAGACCGGACGGCGCTTGCGGCAACGCTGACCCTGATCGACCGATTGATGGGGCAGGTAGCATTCTGGAAGCTTGGCTGTAATATGGATCCTTCTGCAGCGGCCATCGCATTTCAATTCATGTCTGAAGGAAAGCGGGGAACAGTATGCTGACAGTCAAGAGAATCAAAAAAAGATTTGGCGGAAATGTATGCCGCCAATGCATAAACAAGACCTATCATATTCATCTTCGTCACAAAAACTGTATCTATGCGCTGCCGTTTCCGGCGCTGTGTCAGTGCTGCAGGGAAATGAAAAACATCGTTACCGGCCTGCGGTTCAGCGGATATCTGATTACTATTACAAAATAGGAGAATTGCCATGAAACGAAATCCACACTTTCTTGTACATATCAGCGGAAATCAGACCATTGTTGTTCCATCAGCCGATGCCGGTTTTTCCGGGGTGGTCAAGGGAAACGAAACATTAGGGACGATTCTGAAGCTGCTGGACAAGGATACTACCGAGGAGGAAATTATCAACACCATGAAGGCGGAGTATGATGCTCCTTCCGGACAAATTGAGAAGGATGTTCATAATGTGATCGAACGCCTGAGAAAAATAGGTGCCATAGATGGATAAGATAACGAATTATGAGGACTATATCAATGAAAACGGTAGTCTTGTTTACACCAATGTTGGGGTAAGCATGCTGCCGCTTTTGCGTCAGGGAAAAGATATGTTCATTGTTTCCAAGCGCAGCGGGGAACGCTGCAAGTTGGGGGACGTGGTGCTTTATCGCAGACCGCCCTCTCATTATGTTCTCCACAGGATCGTCAAGGTCCGGGAAAAGGATTATGTGATTCTCGGTGATAATTGTCTTAACAGGGAATACGGGATCAAGGACGAGGATATCATTGGGGTGATGACCGGCTTTATTCGCAACGGAAAGGAACACAATGTCAGAGAAACCGGATACCGTCTGTATTCTTTTGTATGGCTTCACACCGCCGGACTGAGAATCGGGTTAAAAAAGTGCAGGATGAAGATCGGAAAAACCATCCGGAGAAAATAATAGCATTTTGACAACAGCTTACGCTGCTGTGAAGGGGGTATAAATAGTTGGTGGCTTCGCCCCAACCCCCTATGGTGTTTCGCTGTCTGCGGACAGCGCCCCGGGGGGACTTTTTCGCAAAAGTCCCCCCCGGGGCCCCCGAAAACGAACTTAGCAAAGTGGACCGATGGTCAAAGGAAAACCACTTCAGAGGCCCTTAGCGTCGTGTGTGGTGGAAGCCGCGGGCGGGGGCGCCCCGCTGGCAATGTGACGAACACGTCCAGCGCGGTCACGCGTCGGCGAGTCAGGGAAATCAATTTTTAAAAATATACTCTTTTTTCTGTTGTTCTTTGATGGAAAAAACACAAGTTTTTTTGGAAAGGGGTTCGGGGGATAACCCTTTTTTTCAAAAAAGGGTT
>CACYCV010000116.1 GCA_902772955.1 uncultured Ruminococcus sp. | reverse complement strand
GCGGAAGCCGCGGCAGTAAACCTGGACACGGCACAACCGAGCGGAACGGAGTGGAGCGCTGCCGCGAACACGTCCTGTGCGGTCACGCACCGCCCAAGATTGACTTGATTTTGGGCGGCAATGATGCTATGCTTTTGATAGAAGAAATAATCAGAAGGGATGATTCCTGTGTCAGAAAACAAAAGCAAAATTCCACACACTGCGCTTTCCTGGTTCTTCCTGCTCTATTTTGTCATACTGTTTGCCGAGCGACTCCAGAGCCTTCTCCGGGCAGCGGCAGCCGGTCAGTTCTTCTGTGACCCCTTTGAGGGAATTGCCGGTGTAACCGTTTCTCTCTCCCTGCTGTCCGCCGTCATCCTGCTGGCCTTCCGCAGCGGATCCTTCTGGAAATCGCTGCTGCATAACCGGGAGCCGGATTATGCCATGCTCAGCGTCACGGCCGGTGTCATCCTCGTTTCCGGAATGATCCATACGCTTTATACGATTCCGGGAATTCAGTTTGCCTCCTACGGGATGCTCATCGTGGCAATGCTTCTGCGGATCCTGCAGCTTGCTCCTCAAAGCAAAAATCGTTTCGGTTTGTGGTATTCCCTGGCGTATCTGACGGTCTTTTCCATGGCAATTCCGGTCGTCTATAAGCACTATACCCTTGCCAATCCGGCACTGTTTCACGGGCTTGAATACCTGGTCATGCTCTCTCTGGTTATCCTGTTTACCGTCATGCTTCGACGCCTTTTTCTTGGACAGGGAGAAAATCTGCTTCAATGGCTTCCTTTTGCAGAGATGGCAATCGGAGACACCGCCGTGCTGTGGATAGGCTGGACCGCAGAGGCAAACCTCTTTGTCCTGATTTTTGCTGCCCTTTCCGCTGTCATGTTCCTCGTGGGAACCCTCCTCTTTGCCTTACGAAAAAAGCGTACCCGCTGACCATATCAAAACTCACAGCCCCGCCATGCGGGGCTGTTTTTTGACAGAAACGATCCCTTTGATTTATCGGTTGAAATCCTTGCCAAGAATATCGGAAAGGTTGTCACGGATCGCTTTGGCCACATCGGGCTTGTTCATGGAATAGACGTGTACATTGGTAACGCCGTTGGCATACAGATCGATGATCTGATCGGTGGCATAGGCAATACCAGCCTGCTTCATGGAAGCGGGATCCTGTCCGAAGTAATCCACCAGACTTTTGAAGCGCTGGGGCATAAAGGAACCCGACAGCTTGATGGCACGGTCTACCTGCGCCGCATTGGTAATCGGCATGATTCCCGGAATCACAGGCACCATAACCCCTGCCTCCCGCAGCTTGTACATAAAATTAAAAAACAAATTATTATCAAAAATCATTTGCGTCGTCAGAAAATCGGCACCGGCCTCCACTTTTTCCTTCAGATGGAGAATGTCCTCCTTCTGGTTCCTGCTTTCCGGGTGAATTTCAGGGTAGCAGGCAGCGCCGATGCAAAATTCATCACCGGTTTCTCTCAACTCACGTATCAGCTCCACCGCATAACGGTAGTCCCATTGGGAACGATCCGTTTTCTGCAGCTCCGGCGTCAGGTCTCCCCGCAGTGCCATGATATTTTTAATATCTGCCTCCCGCAGGGCATGAATCTGTTCATGGACCGTTTCCTTGCTGGAGGATACGCAGGTGAGATGGGCCAGGGTAGGCACCCCAAACCGTTCCTTGATGTTTTTGGCTATCTCCAGGGTATAACGGCTGGTACCGCCGCCGGCACCGTATGTAACACTCATAAAGGACGGACGATAGCCCGCAATTTCTTCCGTGGCAGCTCTGACGCTGTCAAAACCGGCTTCCTTTTTCGGCGGAAAAACCTCAAAGGAAAGAGACATATAGCGTGTGTTCAGTATATCGGTAATTCTCATGATCGGTAACTCCTCTTTCATTGATGCTGACAGCCAATTCATGACTGCCAAAACAACCCCTTGCCGTGCTCTCACGCACCATTATTCACCGGGAAAGGTAAAGATAATATCCAGACCGTCGCTGCGGTTGTGAGGCAGAACCGTCCCGTGCATTTTTTCGGTCAGGGTACTGACAATAAACAGCCCGAGTCCGGCACCCTCCTCTTCCTCACTGTTGTGTCCCCGGTAGAATTTGTTGAAAATAAAGGGAATATCCTCATCCGGGATCCCTTTTCCGTAATCCCGGAAGGTAATCTGTACCTGTTTTTCTTGCTTGATGATAAAAACGTCAATGGCCGTGCCGGCATATTTTCTGGCATTGACAACAATATTTTCAAAAATCTGGATCAGACGGTGATTGTCGGCATGAATCGTAAAGGTGAAATCCGGTTTGGTAAAGCGGATATCCTCCTTGCCGGCATCCAGCTCTGACAGGACATTGTCCAAAAATGAGCAAATCTCAATGGATACGGGGTGTATCTTCAGCTTGTCCAGATCGGCAACGGAATGCAAAAACAAATCGTTGGTCAGTTTGGTCACCTCGTCGCATTTCCGGATCAGAACCGTGCAGTAGCGGTTCTGTTTTTCCGGCGTATCGGCAATGCCTGCCATGAGTGCTTCGGAATAAGCCCGGAGAGAGGCAATAGGTGTTTTGATATCATGCGCCAGGGTGGCAATCACGGTTTTGTTGTTTTCGATGGCGTCCTTTTCCCGCTGGCGGGCATCGGTAATTTCCAGCCGCATCAGATCAAAGGAACGGGTAAAGTCGCCGAAATAATTGATACGCTCATATTGGAGCGGCAGATCCAGGTTTCCTTTGGCAACCTCCTGAGCGAAGTGCTGCAGCGTGTGAAACGGCTGGAGCAGTGTACAGTAGAGAAAAATACACGCAGCACCGAAGAACAGGATGCTGCTGCCGCACAACAGCACCAGCGGCCAGCAATTTTGGGAGGGACGAGCGGTCTGACGGAAGGATTGCAGCAGCTCGTCCG
Organism: uncultured Ruminococcus sp.; assembly: GCA_902772955.1. Classification (GTDB taxonomy): domain Bacteria; phylum Bacillota; class Clostridia; order Oscillospirales; family Acutalibacteraceae; genus UBA1213. The sequence continues at coordinate 8,651 of CACYCV010000116.1, read as the reverse complement.
TCTTCTGAAGTGCCTCCTCCTCCCGTCCTTCCTTCTGCAGGTGGCGGATCTCATTCATATCCACGGCGTATTGTCCGGAAGACTGACTGATATCCGGTGGCTGATCGTTCAGACAAAGCACCATGGTCACCAGCATCATCAAAGCGGTGAAAAGCAGAAAAAGAGGCAGCAGTTTATGTTTCATCCGGCACCTCCAGCAGATACCCCACCCGATAGACGGTTTTGATATATCGTGGTGAGGCGGGATCGGATTCCAGCTTTTCCCGCAGCCATCGGATATGGACAGCCAGCGTTGCCGGTTCTACGGTAGAAAAGGCTCCCCAGACGGCGGACAGCAGGGTACTTTTGGAAATGGCGGTATTGGGATGTTCACACAGATAGGCCAGCAGATCGAATTCCCGCAGAGAAAGCGGAACGATTATTTCATCCTTCCGGACACTCCTTGCGGAAATATTCACGGTGATACTGCCGAAACGGACAATCTTCTCCGAAGAGGTAAAGCCATAGGTCCGCCGGAGAAGCGCATTGATATGAGCCAGCAGCTCCTTCATGGAATAGGGCTTAGACAGATAATCGTCTCCGCCGATGTCGTAGCCCTTGATCCGATCAATTTCACTTTTGCGGGCGCTGGCAAAAATAACGGGCACGGTGGAATATTCCCGCAGCTGCCGGCACAGCTCAAAGCCGTTGGTATCCGGTAGATTGATATCCAGCAGGATCACATGATAGGTGTTGCCGGACAGCAGGTCTACCGCCTCCTCTCCGGAATGGGCAGCCGTCACCTGAAAGCCATAGGAGGTCAGCATATCACACAGCACCATGGAGAGATCCTGATCATCATCCACAATCAGAATTTTATTATTGGAGGTTTTCATGATTTCACCCACCCTCAGACAAAATAGCCGGTATATCGGAAAGTGTCAGCCGGAAGGCAATTCCTGCGGCAGAAACGGTTTGAACGCCGTAGGCAGCGCATACCGCTGAGAAAGCTCCTGAAGGGTTGCCCACTGGCAGGTCCGGCTTTCCTCGGCTACCCGTACAAGATATCCCTTCATCTGCCAGTCAATATGTGTAAAAACGTGTTTGGCATTCCGGAGAAACGTGATGGTTTCTGCCGTAATTCCCTGATCCGTCAGTTTTTGAGCAATTTCCTGCTCCGACAGATGGCCTCTGAAATTGGGAAGCTGGTACATTCCTGACAGCAGGCCTGAATCCGGCCGTTTGTTCAGAGCGATACGACCCCTGGGAGACAGCAGCAGCAGAACGGTTTTTTCCTCCCGATGCCGTTTGAGAGATTTGACCCGGACGGGAAGCTCTTCTGTCAGTCCCTCCTGAAAGGCCGTACACCAGGGATGCACAGGACAACGGGCACAATCGGGAGCGCCGTTGGGAAGGCAACGTGTCTCCCCCAGCTCCATCAGCGCTTCGTTAAAAGCGCCTGATCGTTCCGGAAGAACGGTTCGCAGAAGCTCCTCGGTTTCCTTTTTGGTTTCCGGCAGCAAAACGTTTTTCCGGCTTCCCAGAATGCGGGAAATCACCCGCAGAACATTGCCGTCCACAGCAGGCACCTTTTCGTCAAAGCAAATGGAAGCAATGGCACCGGCCGAATAGTCTCCGATGCCGGGAAGCCTTCGAAGCTCCTGATAAGAGGAGGGAAATTTTCCTTCCAGTTCCGTCTGAATCATGCAGGCAGCCTTCTTCAGATTTCTGGCGCGGCTGTAGTAGCCAAGCCCCTCCCATAATTTCAGAAGCTGATCCTCACTGATGCGGCTCAGGCTTTCCACATCGGGAAGCGCCTGCATAAAGCGCTCATAATAGCGGATCACCGCCTCGATTCTGGTTTGCTGCAGCATGATTTCCGAGATCCAGACGTGGTATGGTTCCCGATCCTCCCGCCAGGGAAGCGGACGTTTATGGCTGTCGTACCATTGCAGCAGGGGCTCAGTGATCTGTTGCAATACTTGTGTCATAATGAATTCTCCTGTATATGGACAAAAAACAGACCCGATGGAAAGGCGGGTCTGTTGTGTTGTTTGTATAGAGCACCGGATCCGTCAGCCGTTTTTGGTCAGCTCCGGATTTTCGGTGGTATAGGATAGAGCAATGTGATATTCCTTTTCGTAGATTTTCTTCCAGACAGCGGAATTGCGCTCCATCATATCGTTGATACGGTCACGGTGAGAGAGGGAGGCATCCGGATAAATGGGATCGGAAATGTGAATGGTGTACTCCTGTACATAAAATCCGTCCTCGCCCATGAAATCGGAATCCTTCATGGTAATAAAGCAGGGCAGGACCGGAGCATTGTTTTTGACGGCAAAGGAGTAGGCACCGCTTTTCAAAGGCTTGGGCTTGCGGTAGTTCCACCACATACTCTGTTCGGGATAGAACAGGACAAAATTGCCGCTGCTGATGAGGTGATTGGTGGCACTGATGAATTTTTTCATGGTATCACGGTTAGAGGACAAAGGAAGGGTATTGCAATGGCGCATCAGAAAGCCGTAGAAGCCCGGGAAGGAGGTATAGTTGCCTTCACGGATGACTCTCCAGAAGCTGCGGTTGGGCTGCTCGGCGGCCTCATAAGCCAGCTGAATTGCAAAGCTGTCAAAGGCATTGAAGTGGTTGCAGGTGATGACGGCACCGGTGTCAAGATTTTTGAAATGCTCCAGTCCCCTCATTTCTTTGATAATAAACTTCTTGTCCTTGATCAGGTTATCCACAAAACGATGGGCAATCATAAAAGCCAGCTTGGTTTTCATCTTGTCGGCAGCACTTTTTTTGATATATTCAATTTCATCAGGAAGCAGCACCCGTCCCGGAGGATCGGTTTCCACATCCTCAAAGAAACGGCCTTCCCGTTCATATTTTTCAATTTTCTGCAGCACCTCAACACGATCCTTGGCACGCTTGTCACGGTTGATGCGGTTCAGGAAATTATCCTCTCGTTCTGTTTCGGCAACAGCCAGCTTCAGAAGATTCTCCAGCACCTGGGTGTCCCTTGCTTTTTCCTCCTGGGAATAGCTTTGCAGCTCCTCCAGCAGTTCGTTGTAAAATTCGGTTTCCCGGGCATATTTCCAGAAAATATCTCCGTGCTTGCAGTCATCATAGTGCCAGGGCTTGGCAGTCATGATGTAATGCAGCACATTAGCCTGCTCAATCGGATAGGCAACATCGCAGAAAACCTCTGTATTCCAGCGCTGATCCAGCCAGTAGACATGGTCCTTGCAGATGAGGTTGAGGTAATCCTCGTCCTGGGTGACGACAAAGTTATAATAATGCAGATAATCCACAAATTTATCCAGCACAAAATGCAGCCGGAACTGATCACAGTTAATCAGCAGCACACCGGCATTGAAGAAATTATAGCGGGAAACTCCCACCACCTTTTCTACATAGGTACCGTAGGTATCAATCTGGATCATGGCCTGTTCATGGCAGGCCCCCACATAGGCATCCTTGATTTCCGTCAGATACAGTTGGCTGATATCTCCCTGTACAATAGTATCGCTGTCAATATAGACTGCCTTGTTATAGTCCGTAAACATTTCAGCAATAAACAGACGGTAATAGGTTGTCTTGGAGTAATAGTCACGGATCGGCAGCTTGTCTGAAATAGACCTGAGATAATCGGTCATGTCCACAAAACGGATCTCAAAATTCTCATTGGCCAGTGCCAGAACCTTTTTCTTCATTTCCTCGGTGATTTCCGTATGCAGAATATGGATCACATACTGATACTCCTTAGAGGCATTCTCCATCATGGAGTAAAGCGACACGACCGTGTACTTCACAAAAGCATCATCACAGGCATAAAAAATCGGGATCATAGGCTGTTTCATATCTTTCAAGTCCTCGCTGTAAATTTTTCCTTCAACGAAAGGTATTCTGACAGGATATCATCAAACTGGTGATATCCGAAAACGGAATGAACCTTTTCAACGTGCCATTGCTTGATGTTGTCCGTGTGCGGATAGGGCAGCCAGAACAGCCGCTTGGAAAAATGCCGCACAATGGTATGGGGATGCAGGAATTTCTGGTCGTTATAGCGCTGGGGAAGCACCCTTCGCCGGGTAGTGGAACGAATCAGGGCGCTCTGGTCGGCAAAAGGCAGCTTTTTGCGGCGGATCCAGCCCCGTGCCGCCTGAAACAGCTTGTTTTCACGGCACAGCTTCATATTGAACAGCAAGACACCCGCATTGATATAGTGGGGATGGATCAGGTATTTGCCGTAATGATCCGGAGCGGCAGCATATTCATAGCCCTCCAGGTTCAGATTCCACAGAAGACGGATATCCCGGTTGAACATGATATCCGCATCCAGATACAAAAGTTTATCCGGAATGGTATCATACAGATCGGCAAACAACCGGATCAGGGTATAGGGCGAACAGTAGGCACCCTCATTGGGGCAGCCGGAAAAGTATGTCTGATAATATCCGGTGGTATCATACAGAAGGACTCTGCTGTCAGGATGGAAGTCCCTGACAACCTCCTCCAGAAAATCCCGCTGCTTCCTGGTAACCGGCGTATAATCCGGACGCATGGATGACAGATCCATGGTAAACAGATGTATGGTAAAAGGTGTTTTGGCGCCGATACGTCTGAGAATCGAAAGCGTACAGGTCAGAACGCCGTCAAAAACACCCTCATTTCCGCAGAATAACAGATCAATCATGGCCGCTCTCTTTCTTGATATACTGAATTTGGATGTGGTCGGACTTTTTCGCCCTCATACACATAGTTTCATAGACACGGTCCCGCAGATCCTTCCGGCGCATCCGGAGAGGCTTGTCAGGATCGGGATAAAAGGGGCCGTCAATATAGGTGACAATCCTGGGCTTTTTGGAAAGCTTCCGTTTCTGATAGGTGTTGGTAAAGCAGTACACCGGCGCATTCAGCCGCACAGGATAAGCAAAGGAAGTATCGGGAAAGGGCCGTATGCCGGTGTAATAGGGCCAGATATGGGCTTCCGGATAGATAACAACCGCATGCCTGCGCTCTATATGGGCATCCACTGCCCCGTTGAAATTCCGGAAGGCCTCCCGTTCATCCGGAATCGGCAGCGCTCCCAGAGAAGGCGTAATCCTGCCAAGCACCGGCATAGAAACATTGTTGGGATGGACGATAATATAGTCCGTTTTGGGAAAATTCATCATATTGGGCATAAAGGCATCCCCGATATCCTGGGTATGGTTGCCATAAAGGAAATATCCCTTCTTTTTGCAGGCGCGGAAGGCCTTTCTGCCCACAACCTTATGCAAAAACTTGCATTTTACATACAAAAACGCAATGGGGGTAGCAACAATACGGTACCAGAAAAAATGGGTAAACCGCTTGAAAGGAGAATCATGCAGATAGACATAGTCGGCATCGATCCGTCTGGGAGTGATCTGTGCCAGGGAGAATTCCTCATTCAGTTCATCGGAATAATAAATAACCTTTCGCTTATCCATGATTTCCTCCGTCGGTGCCGCGCCTCACTCCGGCAAAGCAGCGGCTTTCTGTTTCACGGGTCTGCAAAAATGGCAAAACCCGACACCTAGCCCGATTCTATCATTATACATTTAATCATTTTGTCTGTCAATAGAATCCCAAAAGGTTTTTAAGCGGAAATTTCTGCAGGGAAAAACCCTTTCAAAAAGCACAACAAATCTGCCATGTAATTCATTTTGAAAATATTGTCAGTGGCATAATGGCATTTTTCACAGCAGCTTACGCTGCCGCGTTCGTTTAGTGAAGCAAATACGTCCGGCATACGCATGGGGCTTTCCGATCGCCCCCTGCACCCCTTCGGGCAGGGGTGCCCCCGCGGGCGACTTGATGAATTGCACAGCACATATAAAATCGTCAAAAAAGAACCACTCCAAAGCGGCGCGTAAGCGTCGTGTGGGACGGAAGCTGCGGCAGCAAAGTCAGACACAGCAACGCCAATCGGAACGGAGTGGAGCAAGGCGCGAATCGACAGCGGAGGCACTCCGCCGCCCCCAAGCCCCTTTGGTATTTCGCACTCTGCGGAGTGCGCCCAGGGACGCTGTCCCTGGACCCTGCAGCCTTTGAAAAGGCTGGCGAAACTTTTGACTTAGCGAAGCGTTCTTCCGGTTATTTCATCATAATTCAGACATCGGGTGCAGGGACTGCGTCCCTGCCAAGGGCTCCAAGGGACTTCTCGTCCCTTGGTGGGGTTTGGGGCAAAGCCCCAAGGCGTTTTCGTGCGAATCTGCGGGATTGCCTTGAAAACGTCGGAACTTTGTTGTATAATGGGGGGGATTTCAAAGGAAAGAGGAATTTGAATGAAACGATTTTTTACCATTCTCATCTGCAAATGTCTGCGTCTCGTGGGAAAAATCTTCGGCAAAGGAAGCAGCTTTCCGGGGCAGGCCGCTCTGAAGATGTGTCCGGACATACTCAGCCGGATGAAGCTGCCTCCCTATATCATCGCCGTAACGGGCAGCAACGGCAAAACCTCCACTGTGGAAATGATCGCCCATATTCTGACCCAGAACGGCAAGAAGGTTGCATGGAACCGGGAAGGCTCCAACCAGATTGAGGGGGTCACCACCCTGGTGCTGAGCAATGCCACCCTGGGAGGTCGGGTCAAAAGCGATATTCTTCTGATCGAAAGTGACGAGCGCTTTGCCCGCTATACGTTCAGGTACATTACCCCTACTCATTATGTCATTACCAATCTGTACCGTGACCAGCTCACCCGGAACGGACATCCGGAATGGGTCTATGACGCCCTGTCAGACAGCATCAGTGATAAAATGCAGCTGATTCTCAATGCGGATGATCCTCTTGTTTCCCATTTCGGCTACGGCCGGGACGATGTGATCTGGTTCGGCGCCGATGTCCTGTCTACCGACACTTCCGAAAACAACAGTGTCTATGATGACGGCGTGTACTGTCCCCATTGTAAGAAGACGATGACCTATACCACCCACCATTATAACCATATCGGCCATTATCAATGTCCCCACTGCGGCTATCACCGTCATGACACGGATTATACCATCACCTCAGTGGATCTGGAAAGGGGCGAAATGGTTATCGGAGGCAAGGATCACATTACCCTTGCGCTGAAATCACTATACAACATTTATAACATCCTTGCGGCTTATACCGTTGGCAGCATTGTGGGTATCGACGGTGCGTCCATTGCCAAAAACATGAGTGATTATGTAATGAAAAACGGCCGCGTGGTTTCCTTTACCATCGGAAGCCGTGAAGGCACTCTTCTGGTTTCCAAACACGAAAACAGCATTTCCTACGACCAGTCCATCCGGGTTGCCTCTGCCGATCAGCGAGGCTGTGACGTCATGTTTATCGTGGACGCCATCAGCCGCAAATATTCCACCGGAGACGTGTCCTGGCTGTGGGATATCGATTTTGAAATGCTGAAAAATGACAATGTACACGAGATCATCCTTGCCGGCAACTATTGTGACGATTTGATGCAGCGTTTTTCCTATACGGACATTCCAGAGAAGCGGATCAAATCCTTCCGCTCCATCGAGGATGCCTACCGGTATCTGGACAGCGACCGGAAGGAATACATTTACACCATCACCTGCTTCTCAGACAAGGGAAAATTCCTGAGCCTGCTGCGGGGCTGATAACGGGAGGTCAAGCATTATGAAACTGTTACATCTGTATCATGATATTATGAACCTATACGGAGAGTATGCCAACGTCCTGGCTGCAGAACGTGCGCTGCAGCAAAAAGGAATTGACTGCACCGTTGACCGTCTCTCTTTTCCGGAGGAGCTTTCCCTGAAGGATTACGACTTTGTCTATATCGGTTCCGGCACAGAACGCAACCGCAATGTGGTCATGGAGGATTTACAGCGGTTCCGGGGTGAAATTGAGTCCTATATTGACAGCGGCAGGATTCTTCTGATGACAGGCAATGCCTTTGAAATGCTGGGCAAGCGAATCACAGATGCCAACGGAAAGGTACATGAGGGTCTGGGACTGTTTGATTTTACCGTGACAGAGCAGAACAAAACCAGAATCACCGGAGATGCCGTTTTCCACGGAGATTTTACGGACAAACCCATTGTGGGCTTCATCAACAAATGCAGCCAGATCAGCGGTATTACGCAGCCCCTGTTCCGGGTAGAAACCGGCTTTGGCAACCAGGAAGGCGAGATGAAAGAGGGCATCCGGAAAAACAACTTTTTCGGCACCCATCTGATCGGCCCGCTGCTGATGCGAAACCCCTTTTTAGCTGATCTTGGCGCTGCACTTCTGCAGCACAGCGCGTGACCAGCGGGCGCCCGGAAGAAGTGCCCTTTGGGTAACCCCACTGGACGTGTTCGCTTGGCTAATATCCGACTTTTTTTACAACGGGAAAGCAGGAGCTTCACTAAACGACAAACTTGGATGTGATATACATTCGTCAAGTCGCCCGCAGGGGCACCCCCCCGCCCGGAGGAGTGCAGGGGGCGATCGGAAAGCCCCCTGCGTACACCAACTGAGAAGTACACCGACCGTTCCGACAGGCAAGACCCTTAGGGGAAAAACGCATAGCAAAAAAGCCGTCTTACAGTTTTGTAAAACGACTTTTTAAAAGTGGGAGAGGGTGGATTCGAACCACCGAAGCCGAAGCAACAGATTTACAGTCTGCCCCATTTGACCGCTCTGGAACTCTC
>CACYCV010000115.1 GCA_902772955.1 uncultured Ruminococcus sp. | reverse complement strand
TACTTATGGTCACCGCACAGGTCGAACATTTTCCGCAGGAAAAAAGACTGGGAATCGCAAGAAGGTATCTCGGATTCCCAGTCCCTTTTCTTATAGCAAAGGACAAAATAAACTTTATTTTGTACTTTGCTGCGCCTGATTTGCGCTGTCTCTGGCGGCATATTTCCTAAGCAAATCCGTGCGTATCCTGCCGGAGGCTTAAAGTCAACGACAAATCACATTTGCCGTTGACTTTAAATAACCAGCTGGTCAATCCAGCGGATGGCTGCCATAGCAGCATTGGCTCCGTCAGAGACAGCTGTTGTGAGCTGCCTCAGGGATTTGCTGCGGCAGTCTCCTGCGACAAAGAGCCCCGGCGTTTTTGTCAGGCATGATTCGTCGGAGGCAAAATAACCATACCTGTCCAGTTGGGCTGCAGAGCGAAAAGCTTCGTTTTCCGGAATAAGACCGATCGCGATAAAGAGGCCCTGGCATAGAATGACCTGGGGCTTCCTGGTTTCCCTGTGTTCAATCTCAACGCCGGCCAGAGATCCGTTTTCCGTGAGAAGACGAATCAGTTTTACACTGGTGAGAACTTTTACATTCTGTCTGGCAAAAAGAACATCCTGGAGTTTCTGCTCACCGGTACACCTGGGCAGATCCTGGAGGATAATGACTTCCTTGCATTTTTCCGACAGAAGGACGGCTTCCTGCAGCGCAGAATTGCCCCCGCCTGCTACGCAGACTGTCTGTCCGGAATAAAAATCCCCGTCACATACCGCACAGAAAGAGATTCCTTCGCCGACCAGATCCTGTTCTCCCTCAAGACCAAGCATCCTGTGTTTTACGCCATTGGCAAGAATCACTGCGCGGGCAGTATAGGCATTTCCCTCCTCTGTCAGCACAGTTTTTACATTTCCTTCATCCTTCACTTCCTGTACATTTTCCAGTTCAATTTCAGCGCCTTGGGCAAGAATCTGCTCCAAAAGACGGTCGGCAAATTCGTTGCCGCTCATGGAAAGGGTTCCGGGATAGTTTTCCACTCTGGGAGAGTGGGTAATCTGTCCGCCAAATCCCTGCTTCTCGATCACCAGGGCGCTTTTTCCGTTTCGCTGTGCATAAAGTGCAGCAGTCATGCCCGCCGGCCCTCCGCCGACCACGATGATATCATACATAGAATATTCCTCTCAAAACGAAGTTTTGTACACTGACTCTTTCAGGGAAAAGCAACACCCGCCATCAGCCTCTTCCGGCAAACGACGGGTGCTTTTATACTCGCGAACGAAATTAACTGCCGTTTATACTTTTTTTGCCGCGGTATATGCAGTTACACTAAACAGCTGCCTTCGGCAGCTATTAAGTGTAACTAGTATAATCAGTGTTTCATCAGCCATCCCTTGATATCGGAAACGCCCCGGTATTTCTCAATCTCATCCCCGTGAACCAGAACGAGAGTGGGAGCCTGTTTTACCCCGTATTTAACGGCAAGATCCTTGGCGTCGCTGGCGATCATAGAGGTATAGACTACTCCGGCCTTATCAAGCAGAGTTGTTGCCGCTTTACAGTTAGGGCAGGTTGCCGTCTTAAAGAGAATAATTCTGGGGCCTCCTTCACCAAAGAGATCAGCAGCTTTTGGACTGTCAGAGGTGAGATCCTCAGAACCGTCGGGTTTTGCAGAAAGAGGAGCAGATACTGTTTCAGCATCAGAGACCATGGCGGAAGCGGTGCTGGCAGCCGGCGTCGCTTCCTTCATCAAAGGCTGGGCAGGAGTACAGCAGGGCTCTTCAAAGGCAGCCTCCAATGCAGCCTGTGCATTGGTAAACATTGATCTCGGCCCGGTATGAGTGAGGCGGGAATGCCCGATGTCATACACCTTGCGGTCTTTAAACTCCTGTGTTTTTCCGTCATTCCAGTTCTGAACCGGGCGGTAGTAACCTGTGATCCGGCTGTAAACCTCCGTTTTCTGACCGCAGACCGGGCAGGTATACTGTTCACCTGTCAGGTAACCGTGATCCTTACAGACGGAATAGGTAGGAGACATGGTGTAGTAGGGCAGCTTGTAATTTTCTGCAATCTTACGGACCAGAGCAGCAGCGGCTTTCCAGTCCGGAAGCTTTTCCCCGAGTAAGGCGTGGAACACGGTACCTGACGTGTAAAGCGTCTGCAG
>CACYCV010000114.1 GCA_902772955.1 uncultured Ruminococcus sp. | reverse complement strand
TTGTCTGTAATCGCCGATGTCCACCAGCACTGTTTTTATCAAAAAATGTGCCCTGGCAATGTTGATCACGGCCGGATCCATATCCAGGGTCTGAGATACGAAACTGTCAAGCGCATTTTTGACCAGCAGGTAGTTCTCCCCGCGCCCTTCCGAAAGGGATCGGGGTCTGTTATAGCGGTACGTGTAGAGCCAATCATTGAGATATACGATCTTCTTTGCCGCAAGGTTTGCCCGAAGCACAAAAGTCACATCGTTATAAAGATCGATCTCGTCAAAGCAAAGGTGATTCTCCCGCAGCATCCGGGTCCGATACATCTTGTTCCACACCGAGGCTCCTCCAAAAAGCAGTGCTCTTTCAGGATACTTTCGGGGATCAAGCTGCTGTCTCTCATCAAGCCATTCCTGCTGAAATCCGGAACGACAGTACAGTGTTCCGTCATTGCGCAATTCCCTGAATTGACAGACAGCAATATCAGCGCCGGTGCAGTCCAGCAATTCAGAGGATTTTTGCAGGAGACACGGATCATAACCGTCATCCACATCCAGAAAGCTGATGTACTTTCCCCTGGCTTCTTTTAATCCTCTGTTTCTGGCCGCGCCGGCGTTTTTACGCTCTGAAGAAATGACACGAATACGCTTCTCCCGGAGCGCTGCCTTTTCCAGCAGTTTTAAACTGCTGTCAGCGGAACCGTCATCCACAAAGACGGCCTCAAAATCTGTAAGTGTCTGCGCTTTCAGCGCTGCAATGCATTCCGGTAAATAAGCCTCTGCATTATAAACTGGTATGATGATCGACACCTCCGGCATCTCACTTGCCAACTGTTCTGATCCTTTCCCTGAATCTACTGTAAAGCGTCCCCATGTCATCCTGCCCATGGAGGCGGCTTTCCCCCAATACAGAAAGCGGATAGAAGAACAGAAGGTTAAAGGCCGGGTCTAATCCATACCGCTCCAAAACAGCAAATACACTCATGAGTACTCCGAGGACTGCTATAGCATAGTCTGCTTTTTTCCACGCCAGGCGGTTTGCCAGGCACAGAAGGCACATGCACGGGATAAGCCATAAGAGTCCGCGTATCACCCCATATGAGATGAAAGCATTGTCCACCGCAAACAGAGCAATTTTCTCTCCGTCCACTATCATTTTGACAGACCCGGATGTGTTGATAGAATGACCGATCAGGGGAAGTCCGTATTGCCTTATCGTAATGCCTGCCTGTACGAATCTCTCACCAATGCTGAAAAGAGCATTGTCGTAAGTGAATCTGTGGATCAGGTTGATCGGTATACACAAGAGTAAAGTGATGCCCAAACAGATTAAGGGCGCTGCAGCAATCAGTATTTCCTTTCCTCTGTTTTTTTCAGCTCACCCATGTAACAGGACCGCCACAACAGCGGAAACATCAGCAGGAGGAAGATGATGGTCCGGCAGCGGTTTGTTATGATCAGGAAGACTGCAGCACCCCAAAACAGGATCCATGTCGCTTTTTTCTTCTCCTGCAAAAACAGATACCATAAACTGAAAACGATTATGAATATGATACGCGCAGCTGTATTCGGGTGAACCATTCCAAATGCATGCTTTGCCCCATAGTCCGTAAATCTCACAGTGTCTTTTGTGTATCCGAGCAGAAGTCCCATAAATGCTGTCAGGAAAATTCCCGCATAAGCCACCAGGAATACTGCGACGGTTCTACGGAAGTTTCTGTTCCTTGAAGCTGCAACAAGGTAAATGCCAGTCACTGCATAGAAGGGGGCTATACCCAGACCAGGCATCTTTTGAAGGAAAAAGCAGGCCAGCGAAGATGCTGTCATGAGATAAATAAACGTCTTTACCCATGCTCTTTTTCCATCCTTGTCCAGAAACGCTTTTCCGATCAATTCTCCTGCAGACAGGCACAAGTGCGTGACAATCAGGAGAATGATTCCCGAATTCAAATATCTGCTCTGTATCAGAACGATATAGGGCGTCTCGCCCCTGAAGGCTATGAGCGAAAGGTAATTTGTAACAATAAACGCAAATAAAACCGCATCATACAATGCCGTTTTGAAACTGATCTGATGCTCTTCCTGTTTTTTAAACCGATGCGCCACCTTTTTTATAGTTCCTGCACCACCGTTTCCCGGGCTCCGGAAAAACCGAAACCCGGGAAACGCGTTATTTTAACTATCTAGTTCCGTCTATACCAAATGTTGATTAGTTGCTGCTCATGCGGCGGCGTGTAACCATAACTACGCCTGCGCCGATGACAAGCATAGCACCAACAACGTAGAAGATGGTTGTGCCAATGCCACCGGTGGAAGGAAGCTCTGTACCAGCATTGTTGACAACTTCAACACCAGCTGCATCCAATTCATCAAGATTCTTCTCTACAGACCTGCTGCTAGTAGAACTAGCCTGAGTTGAGACCAGATTACCGTCTTTATCATAGTAGCGTGTTTCAGTTGCTTTGAAGACTTCTGTCTCAAGAACCTGAGGGGTAAGGGTAACTTCAGTTTCAAGCTTGTTGTAACCATTCGGAGCAACAGTCTCAACGCCCTTCAGGGTTACGTTCTTGCCAAGACCAACAATGTAAAGTTTACCATTGGCATCTACTTCCATTTCAGTTCCGAGTTTGGATGTATCCTGCGTAGCGCCCTCAGTTGTGTTATATGCAGTAGCATCATAGCTAACAACTGTGTAAATGCCATCAGCAGTCTTTTCAACTTCCAGACCATAGAAAGCGAACTTAGCGCCAGCCAGAGCAGCGGTTCCATTAGTCTTCTTCAGAGCTGTAGCATAAGTAGTGATTTCTTCAGATGTGCTAACAGTCTCTTCAAATGGCTTACCATCCTTATCATAAGGAGTAATGCTAATAGTGTTCTTATTGGCAGCATTTACGTTAACTGTGCTGGTAAGCTTAGCTGTATAAGTTACTACGATCTCAGCGCCGTTTGCATAAAGGCTTGCGCCATCATCATTTACCCACGGAATCTCAATCTTCTTGTTTGTGAAAGCAGAAGGAGCGCCTGCCCAATTTGCTCCACCGATAGTGATACCAGTTGTGGGAACAAAACGTGGATTAGGTGTGAGAACCGTAGTTTTTGTTCCGCTTAATACTATGTGATTGTGTAGGTAACTATGTTCCCCTGGGAGCAGAGGCCGCGGCCTCCGCTCCCGTTTTGTTGGGGTTTATCTTTTGTTTTGTTGTGGTCGGATCAGGTGAAATGCCTGTGCCTTGTCACTGTTTTTCATCAGGTCGGTAAG
>CACYCV010000113.1 GCA_902772955.1 uncultured Ruminococcus sp. | reverse complement strand
TTGTTTAGTGGAGTGTATTGCTATATAAACACCTCCGTCACGGCTTACGCCGTGCCACCTCCCCTTGTCAGGAGAGGCCTGCGAAGCGTCCTTCCGGGTTTATAATGCAACCGCCCCAAAGCGGCGCATAAGCGTCGTGTGGGGCGGAAGCCGCGGCAGTAAAGTCTGACACGGCAAAATCAAGCGTAACGTAGTGGAGCAAGCCGCGAATCGTCCTGCGGGGTCACCCGCCCGCGAATCGTCCTGCGGGGTCACCCGCCCGCAAATCGTCCTGCGGGGTCACCCGCCTGGGTTTCAGAAGTCGTCTGTATAGTCATGAACGTCCGGTTCGCCGGCATCTACGAATTCTGTCTGACGCATCTTCATGCGCAGACGATCCTTTTCGATCATCTCAGACAGCTTGTCCTTGAAGGCCCGGGAATGCTTGATGTTCTTGATGACCACCACTGGCGTTGTCTTATCTCTGGCATGAATCACAATGGTGCCCATTTTAAATAATTTCTGAAACAGGTTTCTGGAATAGGTAATATCAACAATCCGATACAACAGTACCTCCTGTTCCGTGCTCTTGAATAAGCCCTTTTCAATCACCAGCTTCTTTTTCCAAAGACTGAACTTGGTGAAGGTCCAGGGAATGCCGAAAAATCCCCATCTCTTGCGCTCCTTCATCAGAAGCTCATTATCACCGTTCTGATATTCTTCCATTGTAATCCCTCCAGAATCATCGGAATAAGTCAACCGCCGGGAAGCGGCGCTTTCTTTTAGTATCGATTAATCGCCAAAGCTGATGCCGATATCCTTGGCAGCCTTGATGATCTTGCAGTTGGTCGGAACTTCCTTGAGCTTTCCGGCAACCTCATTAAGCGGCACAGGTACCACCTTGCCGTTGACCATGCCTGTCATGAAGCCATATTTTTCCTTGATAATCAGCTTTGCCGCTGCGGCACCAAACTGTGTCGTAATGAAACGGTCATAGGCATTGGGACTGCCGCCTCTCTGGAAATGTCCCGGCACCGTGACTCTTGTCTCCTGTCCGGTGGCCTCCTCAATTTCGTGGGCAATCTTATAGGAGATGGACGGATACATCATGTTGGCAATCGCTTCCTTCTTCTGCTTCTTGGGCATTTCTGCGATTTCCTTGGAAATGGCGCCTTCTGCCACCGCCAGAATCGAGAAGGTCTTTCCGCTCTTGGTACGGGCCTTGATGCAGTCAATAACCTTATTGATATCGTAGGGAATCTCCGGAATCAGAATCACATCGGCACCGCCTGCAATACCGGCATGAAGGGTCAGCCATCCCGCCTTATGTCCCATGCACTCTACAATGAAAACACGACCGTGAGAGGTGGCGGTGGTATGGATGCAGTCGATAACATGGGTAGCGATATCCACAGCACTCTGGAATCCGAAGGTCACATCGGTTCCCCAGATATCGTTATCAATCGTCTTGGGAAGGGTCACTACGTTGAGTCCCTCCTCAGAAAGCATATTGGCCGTTTTGTGGGTGCCGTTGCCGCCGAGAATGGCCAGGCAGTCCAGCTTCATTTCGGCATAGTGCTTCTTCATCTCTGCTACCTTGTCCACACTGGATTCGTCAATCACCCGCATCAGTTTGAACGGCTGACGGGAAGTGCCCAGAATGGTACCGCCTCTGGTAAGAATACCCGAAAAATCCTCCGGCTTCATCAGACGGTATTCGCCGTTGATCAGACCGCGGTAGCCGTCAATAATCCCGTAGATTTCAACCTTCTTGCCATAGTATTCATACAAGCCCTTTGCAATACCACGGATGGCAGAATTCAGACCCTGGCAGTCGCCGCCGCTGGTCAATATGCCTACTCTTTTCATGAAAAAACACTCCTTTACTGTTTTGACTTGAAGCACAAAGTTATTATCTATCATTTTACACCATATTTTACCGTATGACAAGAGGAAACCATGAAAAATCAACAAAATCTTATCCGTCAATTCTCCTCGGGGGCTTCTTCCTGCTTCAGACGTTCCCCGGTGAGCGGAATAAACTGCCGTTCCTCCCGGACAATATTCTTCTTGGCTGCCAGCGCTTTTTCGGCCTCGTCCGAAAATTCCTTCTGACAATTATGCACCTTCTTGCCCCGGCGATCCAGCAGCTCATAGGATGTATCCGATCCCTGGATCCGGGTATTGAGTACATCCTTCAGCATCCGGTTCATGATATCAAAGGAGCGTTCCATCAGATGAGGCGCTTCAATGGGAAAAACCAGCTCTACACGCTTGTCCAGATTCCGCTGCATCCAGTCTGCAGAGCCCATGTAGATTTTTTTGTTGCCGCCGTTTTCAAAGATAAAAATCCGACTATGCTCCAGCAGCTGCCCCACAATACTGCGCACCTGGATATTTTCACTGATTCCCTTGATTCCCGGCACCAGACAGCACATTCCCCGGACAATCAGAGTAATCCGCACCCCTGCCTGAGACGCCTGATACAGCAGACGGATAATAGACGGATCCACCAGAGAATTAATCTTGGCCGTAATCCCGGAGGGCAGTCCTGCCTGGGCATTTTCGGTTTCGTTACGGATCATTTCTTCAAAAAACGACCGCAGTCCGGTAGGCGCCACCTTCATTTTATGATAGACAGGCGGAGTTGAATACCCTGTAATGACATTGAACAGCGAGGAGGCATCCTCACCGAATTTTTCATCGCAGGTAAACATCCCGATATCGGTATAGAAACGGGCGGTGATATCGTTATAGTTGCCGGTTCCCATGTGAAGATAACGGCGGATTCCGTCCTCTTCCCTGCGGACTACCAGAAGAATCTTGCAGTGGGTTTTGAGTCCGGCCAGTCCGTAAATGACATGGCAGCCTGCCTTTTCCAGCTTTTTCGCCCAGCCGATGTTATTTTCCTCATCAAAACGGGCTTTCAGCTCCACCAGCACCGTCACCTGCTTGCCGTTTTCGGCAGCCTTGATCAATGCGGCGATAATGGGAGAATTTCCGCTGACACGATAGAGCGTCTGCTTGATGGCCAGCACCTCGCTGTCATTGGCCGCCTGATTGATAAAACGCACCACGCTGTCGAAGCTCTCATAGGGATGGTGAACCATTTTATCTCCGGCACGGATGGCTTCAAACATATCGTCATAGCCAAAGAAATCCGACGGCGGGTTCACCGGTGTAATCGGCTCGAACCGCAGCTCATCCATTCCGTCCAGGCCGCCGAATTTTGAAAAGAAGGTCAGATCCAGCGGACCGGAAACCTCATAGATTTCACGGTCTTCCACTCCCAGCATATCCACCAGAAAATCTTTCAGTCCCTCATCACATTTACTGATCAGCTCCAGCCGCACGGGATCCCCCCGCTGCCTTTTTTTCAGGGAATGTTCGATTTCCACCAGCAGGTCATCGGCTTCCTCGTCAATATCCAGATCAGAGTCCCTGGTAATCCGGAAGGGGCAGCAGGCCTGAATCTGATACAGCTCAAACAATTCTGACAGACGGCTGATGATAATATCCTCCAGAAGGACAAAGGCCCTGCCCGATTCCGTCTTGACCTCAAAGAAACGGGGAATAATGGACGGCACCTGCACCACCGCAAAGATATTCTCTCCATCCCGTTTCAGTCTGACGGCGATATTCAGACTCTTATTGGCCAGCAGCGGAAACGGCCGGGAGGTATCCACTGCCAGCGGGGTCAGAACAGGAAAGATGAATTTATCAAAATATTCATCCACTTTTTGCTTCTGACTCTTTGCCAGCTCCTCTATTTTCAGGAAACGCAGCTTATGCTTTTTCAGGGCAGGCATCACGGAACGATGCAGACAGGAATACTGTTTTTTGGAAAACTCATGGATTTTTTCGCTAAGGCATTCAAACTGCTGCACCGGCGTCATGCCCGATTCATCGGGAACATTGGGCTTGGAATGCATCCGGTCCATCACACCGGCCACCCGAACCATAAAGAATTCATCCAGGTTGGAAGCCGTAATAGCCAGAAAGCGCACCCGCTCCAGGACGGGATTGTCTTTTTCAAAGGCCTCCTCCAGCACTCGGCTATTGAAATCAATCCAACTCAGTTCCCGGTTATGAAACGGAAACTCCGGCGGAGAATAAAGCCTCACCGGCTTTAACGCGGGCTCCCGTTTTTCTCCGATTTTTTTTCTGCCCTTCACGGTCTTGGGCATTTTTTCCGGTTTCACGGGTTTTTCGCTTTTGGAGGTTTTTCCGGTCTTGGCATTCTTAACGGTTTTGGAGGATTTTTCTGCCGTTTTTGGCACCTTAGCTTTTTTCGGGCGCCTGACTTCTCCGGCAGCAGACTCTTTCTTTGGTCTTTCTTCCTCTTTTTTCTTGTCGCTCACTGTTGTCACCCTTTCACAATGGGATAGTTGATTTCAGAAGGACAGTGCCCCCTTCTGAACGTTTTGTTAACTATATTCAGGGATAGTATAACAAATTCTTTTACGAAATGCAATCTTTTTTGTCGCTTTTTGATGTTTTTCCTATCTTACTATCTTCCCTTCATACTGTTTCTCTGATGTCGGGTGTGCCCCAGCGGCCGACTTGACGAATATGTTTCACATCCAGCTTTCTTGTTTAGTGAAGCAAATTCTATCGGCGTACGCAGGGGGCTTTCCGAGCGGGGGCGCCCCTGCGGGCAATGTGACAAATACGTTTCACATCCGGTTTTTTGTTTAGTGGAGTGTATTGCTATATAACCCCCTCCGTCACGGCTTACGCCGTGCCATCTCCCCTTATCAGGCAAGGCTTGCGAAGCGTTCTTCCGGTCAAAAAAGAACCGCCCCAGAGCGGCGCGTAAGCGTCGTATGGGGCGGAAGCCGCGGCAAAAATGTTTAGTTACGGCAAAACCGAGCGGAACGTAGTGGAGCAAGCCGCGAATCGTCCCGCGGGGGCACCCGCCGCGAATCGTCCCACGGGGGCACCCGCCGCGAATTGACAGCGGAGGCACTCCGCCGTGCTGTGCGGTCACGCACATAAGATGTGGAGATCAAGAAACCGTAATGGTCAGATCCTTGACAGAAAACGTTCCGTTGGCATCCTTGACTTTGGTGCGAATGGTGTAGGTCGCTGCAGCGGATGGCTTGAAGGTGATCGTTTTGTTGGAGGAAAGCGCCTGGAGCTGCGTAAAGCTGCTGGCACCGGATTTCTTATAATAGGCGGAAAAGGTGTAGGGCGCCGTTCCGCCGGTGGCAGAAGCATTAATCGTCACCGAATTGCCCATGGAAACCGTCCCGGAGGAAAGCGTAGAGGTGTTGGTCAGCTTTTCTGTCACATTCACCGTGAAATACTTCGGCATCACGTGACCCGTGCTGTCCTTGACCTTGGCGCAGAGAGTGTGTTCACCGACCGTCCAGAGCTTTGCTGTCAGGGAAGGATCACTTCTGTAATCCAGCAGCTTGATATAAGAAGTCGCTCCCGGCTTCTTGTCATAAAGCACATAGGTATAGCCGCCTGTACCGTCCTGGGCTGCGCCCGTAACGGTAACGGCCTGTCCTGCTGCCAGAGTTGCAGAAGAAAGCGTGGAAAGATTCTTCAGCGCCGGCATAGCTTCTACCGTACCGTACTGTCTGACCAGGGTACCGCTGCTGTCTCTTGCACGGACGCAGATATCATAGGTACCGGTTACCTTCAGCTTCAGGCTGGCATCCTGAACCGCGCTGTAGGGCTTCAGACTGATCCAGTCGGCGGCTCCTGGTTTCTTGTAGAAAATAGCAAATTCATAGGTGCCGGTGCCTCCTGTGGCGGCTGCGTGAACAGTAAGGGTGTCCCCTACCTGCAGCTGCGAGGCGGAATAGGTAGAAACATTGGCCAGCTTGGGAGTTACCTGAACGGTAAAATACTTCGGAATAACACGGCCTGCGCTGTCCTTGACCTTGGCGCAGAGCGTATGTTCCCCGACAGTCGACAGCTTCGCCATCAGCGCTGTGTTGGTGCTGTAATCCAGCAGTTTGATGTAATAGGTTGCGCCCGGCTTCTTGTCGTAAAGGACATAGGTATAACCGCCTGCGCCGTCCTGGGCTGCTGCCGTAATCGTAACAGACTGTCCGGAAATCACCTGTGTTGCAGAAATCGTCGAAAGATTTTTCAGCTCAGGCAGCGGATCCGTCTTGTAGGTCAGCGTGTTGTTAGCGGCATTATAAGTCAATGTCAGGGTATTGCCCTTTGCCATGCTCCTGACGGTCAGACTCTTGCCCCTGGAAGACTGCGAAACCAGCGAAATCTGCTGCTCCAGTCCGGGAGCATAATCAACGCCCACGCTTTCGCTCAGGCTCTTGTAGGTTTTGGCCTTCTTATCGTAAACGCTGAGACTGATATTCAGGGTACTGCCCGCAGTGAACACAGTCTGATACAAGCCATTGCCGACAGAGGTCAGTTTGGTGTTGGTATCGCTCCAGTCATGCTGATTTTCAACATAATAGAGCAGGGCATAATCGCCGTCCTCCGGATCAGGATCAGGATCCGGGGTACCGCTCCGGGAGAAATTCTTGACCTTGTATTTGCCGTCGGAGGTGCCGTTGGTGCGGAAGGCATCATACTGATACTCATACAGGGGAATATCCACAGTCTGGGAGGAACCGTCATTGAAAATCAGGTTCTGATACTCTCCCTCACTGTTAAAGGTAACTTTGTAGAGGTCCTTGCCGTTGCTGGTGCCGACCTTATTGATCACCACACCGGGCCATTCTGCATTATGGGAGGAACCGGTCCAGGCATAGGCATACACCTTGCTCCAGGAAAGGTTATTCTCAAAATAATATTCCTTGCCTACCGGATAGGTTTTGGGCATCCCGGTGTGTTCGGCAATGTCCTTGAGCGCCGCAATGGCCTGTGTGAACTGGTCCACTACAGACTGATCGCCGGTGGTGCTGTTCTTGTAGGTATAATACAGCTTTTTCACTGCCTGATACTGATCGTAGGAAGCATATTGATAGTAGGTTTTGAGAACGGTGGAAGCCTGCTGCAGAGTACTGGTCAGGGAAACGTTTACACCAACAGGCTCTGGATTCTGCTCAGTGGACTCAATGGCATGAGAGGTGGCACGAAGGCTGTCCATCACATAGCTATAGAGAGGATAGATGGTTCCTTCCGCAATATTCACACCGTTGAAAACAACCTTGTTTTCATACACCTGGACAAAATAGCCCTGGGAATGGAATCCATGGCCCTCGTTGCGTTCCAGATCATCATCACGCTCATTCGGCATGGTAGAACCGGCAAGGGCAGGAATGTGAATCATATTTGCCGCTATGCCACCATTGCCGTCCGAATTGGAATAGTTATAATCCATAACAAAGTCTTCATGGGTATGACCGGACACCCAGATGATGTTGGGATACTCCAGCAGCAGCTGCTTGAATGCCACAGTGGATGCATACGTTTCCTTCATCAGCCCGCCGTAATAGGGGTTGTCCATTCTGTCGCCGGCTCCGAAGCCTTTGATGGGTGCATGCTGCACCAGGAACACGTTGACGCCCTTCTGGGTGTAGGTCTCCACCAGATCGCGGGCCCAGGTCAGCTGTGGATCGGAAAATTCATTTGAGTTGGCAGGAGCGCTGCTGGTCTCCAGTGCCATAAACAGGAAGAGATCCCCTGTTTTTTCTTCTACGCGGTAGAAATATGGCCGGTCGGCATCATAGGCTTCCTTGGTGCCATCTACGCCGCTGCCCTTGATAAAGGACTTCAGACCGCTCACCACGTCCTGACGCATGTCATGATTGCCGTCGGATTCCCAGATAGGATTGACATAATCACTTTCACTGAGAATGCTCTGATAGGCCTTCCATTCCTTGTCGGGACCGGAGTCGTTGGTCACTACGTCGCCGGAAACCACGATGTAGTCAGATCCGTGATCGACGGAATACTGCAGTCCCTCACGAAGGTGGGTGTCCGCATCCTTATACCAGTTGGATCCCCTGTCGATATGGATATCGGAGAAGGCACTAAAGGAATAGAGCAGATTGCCGCTGCCGGTATCAAACCGTTTGGCAACGGGAATGTCATAGACTGCCTTGGCACTGCTGACGGTAGTATTACTGTCCAGACAGGCGATAATTTTGGTGGCGCCGGCAGGAATGACAGTGTGATAGCCAAATGTTACGGACCCCTGCTGTCCGGCGGAAAGCTCGAATTTAGCAATCCGGAGATAGCCCTCAAGGGCCTTCTGATCGTCTGCCCAGTAGAGGCGATAGGTGCCTGCCTCACCCGCGGTAAAGCGGATGGTGCCTTGGGCATAGCCGGGTTCTCCCGACTGATTGCCGGTGAACTGATAGGTAATCGCCGCGCTGGAAGCCGGTTCTGCCTGGACAGTCACGCCCAATCCGAACATGGTCATCCATAGGCAGAAGGATAAAACGAGAGATAATGTGCGCATAGATCGTTTCATGAAAGAATTCCTCCTTTTCTGATGAATAATATTGCTATCATGGTATCACACTTTTCAGCTATCGTCAATAAAAGTTTTTATGATTTTTGAAAAATTCTTATCTGTTTTCTATAGCCCGACTTTTTTGACCGGAGGGACGTTTCGCAAGCCTCTCCTGACAAGGGGAGATGGCACGGCGTTTATGATGCTGTATAATAAAACTTGACACAATCCAAGCAAAGAAAGTATATTAATCACAAAGGAGAGTGTCACAAATGGGAACAGGAAG
>CACYCV010000112.1 GCA_902772955.1 uncultured Ruminococcus sp. | reverse complement strand
GGGAATAACCCTTTTTTTCAAAAAAGGGTTTTCCCCGGCAGGGTTTGGGACAGAGTCCCAATATTCCGGAGAAGAAAGTTGATTTCCCTGCTTGAGACTTAAGGCAGGTTGACAAATTGTAGAGAAAATGATATAGTGTTACTGACAGAGTAAATCTGTGTGCGTTAAGTGTCATACGAACGGGGAGTTGTCGTATGAACGAAAAGTATTACTTGCGGTACACAGATTGCATCCCGCTGGTTAATACCAAGCCTATCTTCTTATTATCAGCGAGTCTGTACAATAAGGAGGTTTTTTTATGCCAAAAAACAGAGCTTCCCGCTCTCACCCCGCCAAACAGGCAACGTACCATCTGGTTATGCTCGGCGTTCTGACTGCCATGTGTACCGCCGTTTCCCTGCTGACCCTGCGTCCTGTTCAAACCATCAAGCTTACCCTCTCCTTCCTTCCTGTCAGTATTGCCGCCCTTCTGTATGGTATCCCGGGCGCCGCGACCGTGGCCGGTCTCGCAGATATTATCGGCTGCCTGGTTCAGGGAATGGGCTTTCCCTTCCCTCCTATCACCCTGACGGAAATGCTGTCCGGCTGCGTGTTCGGTTTTTTTCTCCACGGAAAGGTCAGGCTCTGGCGCATTGCTGCAGCGGCTGCTGTTACCCAGTTCTGCATCAGCGCCTTCGTGACTCCCTGCTGGCTGCATCTGCTTTATGGAATGAATTACCCCACTCTTCTGGTCTCCAGGATTCCGCAGATTCTGATTATGTTCTCCGGAGAAATGATTCTTCTGCCGCTGCTGCTTGGCCGCATCCAACGACTCGATCTCCGGAAGCTGGCTCCGGGTGCCACTGTCCCCCGCAGTAAAAAAATGCTTTCTCCCCCTCTTTCCGAAAAGAAAAAAAATGAAACAGAAGCATTTCCCGCGAAAGCAACGGTCCTTGAATGCGCCACGGCTCCGGAAATGGACGATACCGCTCCTTCTCCAAAGGAAAAAAGGCCAGTGTCTGACAGCACCTGTACATAACCAAAACATAGAACCCCCTAAAAAAGCCGTTTCCCTGTTCCCGATAAGGGGCACAAGGAAACGGCTTGATTTTTTGGTATCATAGATGAAGTACCGAAGGCACAGAATGTAACACCTCAGACACAACTGCCGATTCAGTCGGGCTTGGTAATCTTGGCACAGGCAATTGCCAGTGAACCGGGACCGATATGGCAGCCGATGCTAAGGGAAAGAGGTTCTCCTTTGATTTTGTACTTCGGGAAGGCCGCTTCGATATCCTTTTTCCAGCGGTCCACTTCATCCTCCTCCATGTCGGAGTAGGAATACATCAGTGCCATTTCGCCTTTTTCTACATACGCTTTAAAACGGCTGTCAAAATCCTCTCTAATGGCCTCCAGCATCTTCTGCTTCGCTGCTTTGATGCCGCGGCATTTTGCATAGGCATCCAGCTTTTCTCCCTGAATCTGCAAAACCGGCTTCAGATTCATCACATTTGCTATCAGAGCGCCTGCTGCCGTCACCCGGCCGCCTCTTTTCAGATAGCTAAGATTATTCACCATGATATAAATACTGGAAATCAGCTTTTCCTGTTCCAGCTTTGTCTTGATACGCCGGCCGGACATTCCACTTTTTGCCATCGCCAGTGCATCCAGAACAGACTGCTGTTGGGTTACAGAAATCCGCTGATTATCGACCACGTGCACCCGCCCGCCAAAATCCTTTGCTATCATGGCAGCAGTGGCACAGGAACCGCTGAGACCGGATGACATGGGTATATAAACCACCTCGTCATAGTCCCTGAGAATTTTTCTCCAGAAATCGGACAATTCCGAGAGAGAGGGCTGAGAGGTTGAAACCGTCGTTTTGGATTCGCTGATCTTCTGATAGAATTCCTTTTGGGTAATATCGATCTCCTCGTAATACTGCTTGTCATTGATATAAAAAGACATGGGTAACACAAACAAACCCAGCTTTTTTGCTTTCGCTTGGGTAATACCGCTGTTGCTATCGGTTGCAATGGCTGTTTTAGACATTCCTGCTCCTCCTTCATTTAACGGAATCACCTGCCCCCTGCACCGGTTTTTCCGGAGTCGCCGGCAGCAGCGCTTCCTTGGAAATCTTCTTACTGCTATCAGTATAGTATATTCTTTGGGAAATATCAATTGGTTTTCAGAGAATTATCGTTTTTACTAAACCGGGCACTAATCCATAAATTCTTTTGTTCCTTTTTCTGTCCGGTACGCGCCCGAAGGAAGTACCCCTGGGGTATGACCGACGATAACCCCGCAGGACAAATTCGCGGCGCGTGACCGCGCGGGACGATTCGCGCCTTGCTCCACTCCGTTCCGCTTGATTTTGCCGTGTCCAGCTTTACTGCCGCGGCTTCCACCCCACACGGCGCTAACGCGCCGCTTTGGG
>CACYCV010000111.1 GCA_902772955.1 uncultured Ruminococcus sp. | reverse complement strand
GTTCGCGGCAGCGCTCCACTCCGTTCCGCTCGGTTGTGCCGTGTCCAAGTTTACTGCCGCGGCTTCCGCCCCACACGGCGCTTACGCATCGCTTTGGGGCGGTTGCATTTTCCCCAGAATTATTTTACACTAACTAACGCGCGTACGTGGTGAGTGCGAAATTCCAAAGAGGCTTGGGGGCGAAGCCACCAACTATTGGTTTTCCCTTCACAGCAGCTTTTGCTGCTGTGAAAACGGATAAGGCTTTTCAAAAACAATTTCCTTGGATGTCGTTTAACCGCACAATGATATTTCCTTACCAACAAATCCAAAAAAACGGATTTGTCAAGTTGCCTGATAGGATACTCCTGCAGATCACACATCACTCCGACGCCGCCCGTCCGCATTCTGTGCAAATGCAAAAAAGGCAGGTAAATACTCTACCCGCCTTTATTCTTACGCATTTCTCCAATACGTCTGTATTTCTGAGGAAAGCTCCCTCATTTTTTCATAGTTCTTCTGATAATCATCCATATACGTCTTTTTCTCACGCTGATATATGGAATCATCGCCGCTTTCACGAGCATGACAAACCAGAATACGAATCTGCGAAACAAGAATCAGCTGAGACTTCGCTGTGGTTTTTAAATTCTTGTCCATTTCATCAAATTCGTTGGTGGACTGCAGCTTCTGAATCTGTTCAAGATTTCCGATCAGTTCATCCGTCACATTCAGATAAGACTGAACCTTCTCATTGTCATGGCAATTAAACGAATCGTCCAACTGCTTCAACTTGCGGGTACCGTCTACCAGTCCGTTGACAAGACGTTTAACCTCTGCGACATATTGTTCATTTTTATGGAATGTTTCCATATTGCAGCCGGGGAGCATCAACAACCACAAAACAGCAAGCATTACCGGAACCGCACGATGTAAAAGATTCTTTCTCATAAACAGTCATTCTCCCGCAATTAATCCATATCAAAGCTGCCGGTTAAAACAAAAATCTGCTGATAAAGGATCGCAGCTCTGCCCTTATAGTAATTCAGTATCGCCGAATCCGCTGCTAGCAATCCGGAAGTACCCTCCGATGCCGCTTCCTCACGAAAGGCCTTTTCGGTTTCCTCCAATGTGGAAATCCACTGTTCCTGGGATTGTACCAGCTTTTGCTGTTCCTCCGGTCGACTTTCCAGCAACGAATAAAGCTTTTGATAAGCCTCATCCGCCTCCGCTTTCCAGATTTGTCCGTACTTCACAGCAACATTCCTCATATCAACTACCGAATCGGCCGACTGCATTTCCGTTTGATTATTCCGGTCAATAGAATTCTTATCAAACAGCGCATTAAATTCCTCATCCTCCGTAAATTTCTTAACGGTATGATAATTCTGAATAATCTGCTCATCATCAAAATAATAGCCGTCCGTACTGCTTTCAGAAGCCTCCGTGCTGTTTTCTGCAGAAGACTCTTCTGAACGCTCAGAAGAGGAGCTTTCTGCCGGGGAGTTTTCTGCTGTAGATGCCTCAAAAACAGATTCTTCTGAGGATTCCGATGGAGAAGCCTCTTCCCTGCTTTCCTGAGAGACATCCTGTTCCTCAGAAATAGTGGAATTCTGTTGTGAAGCAGCGGAGGTCTTTTCGGAAGATGAGGATGACGTTTTTTTACAAGCTGCCGTCAATACCACGGCGGATGTCACTAATGCGGCAAATGCAATAGTCAGTATTCTTCGTTTCATAGCAAACATCTCTTTCATTCTTTCTTTTTGCTTTTACTACAGCAAAAGTATAACATAATCCGAGCCATTAATCAAGACCCTCCCTTTGCGCGCGTACGTGGGGAGTGCCTCCGGAAATCAGCATATTGGGACTCTGTCCCAAACCCTGCCGGTGGAAACCCCTTTTTTGAAAAAAGGGTTTTCCCCGGACCCCTTTCCCAAAAAACTTGTGTTTTTTTGATCAAAGATCAACAGAAAAAGGCACGGAAAAAGGGTATATTAAAAATTGATTTCCCTGCCTGTGGTGGAGGATGATCCCGCTGGACGTGTTTGCTTCGCTGCCATTCAATACTTTGAATCATGGGAAAGTAAAGTACTTCAGTAAATAGTAAAACCGGTTGTGTACTCCTTTTTGAAGCAGCAATGACATCAACAGTTTTTACGGCGAAGATGACAATGATTCCGGGTTTTATAGAACAGCTGCCAGCACCAGCATTTCACGGATTTTCTGATAAATTTGTTCAAAATCCGAAAGAGGAAGGGGATTCTTTCCGCTGCCAACCTCTACGGTAAAAGCCGGACGATGAAATTTTTCCACAAACCAATCCTTAAAGCCCCCACCACAGGCAAGTCCTTCCGGACGTGCTACCGTATAGCCACTGGCACATGCCATCATATTAGCCATGCGCAGTGCTTCCGGGTCATGGTAGCTCCCGAAATCCCAATAGATTTCTTCTCCCTGACTATGAAACGCCAGTGCATGGGTCATATTTCCTGTCCGGCAATAAGAGGCAACGCTGCGGCTCTCCGGTTCACTCTCGGGATATTCTCCGCCGTATTGTGTCGGCGCCGGTGAAAGAATGCCCTTTTCTGTTTCACGCTGTCTGAGGTTTTCCCAGTCCGCAGAAAAATTATGGTTCAGGTCAACCCCTGCTGCATTGGCCTGCCACCCGCTGACATCTCCTCCGCTGGCCGAAAATACCAGTTCCCGATAATTTCCTGCCGCTTCAACACCGTTAATCTGTATTTCTACTCCATCAGGATTAACGCAAGGGATCACTGCCAGTCCTCGTCGGTTCAGGGCTGATCCGATTCTTACACCGCAAAGACTGCTCCCCGTCTTAACTGACAGACAGATTTCATCCAGAAACCGCAGGAGGATCAATGAGGTAATCCATTCCATGCCATGAAATGCCGCTGCAAACAATACCTGTTTTCGCCTGTTACCAACACAAAGCAAATCAATTGGTCTGGAACATCTGCTTTCACCGATCGTGTCCCTGGACAAAAAGCCATAATCCAGCAGGAGCTTTCCGATAATTGCTTCTCTGGTGTGCTTATCCGCCTTTTTTTCCATAAACTGCTGTTGAAGCATAACCATACCCCTCCATCTATCAAACATTCCTGTTCCCACACAGAATGAATTTTGCAAGCGCTTTTCGTGTAAGACGAAACTGACGGACAAAATGTCAGCCCTGCCACCTTTCTGTTTTCTTTCAGAACAGGATCCTTCTCTCTATTATATCGGATAGCGGGTAAAGAATATGTCGAACAAAAATTTCCGGAAACGGAATGAATCATACCGCTTCCGGAAATACCTTTTTCAGATAAAAAATATACACTGTGCCATAGCTCCATAAATCGTTCCTGCGGGTCATCCCTTCACCATTCATAAACGGACAGAGCTTGTCTCCGAAGAGAATTGAAAGTATCGGAAAACCCCTCCGTAGAGTTTGGAGCGAAACCACAGGATAATTGCCTTTACATATCTTCCAGGAATCCATGCTTTTCGTATCGGGTGACACGGACAGGATGGTTTTCTTCATCCACAAATACCACCCTCGGCTGATGCTGCCGGATTTCCTCTTCGGTCAGCTGGGCATAGGACATAATAATAATTTTGTCTCCCGGCTGAACCATTCTGGCAGCAGCACCGTTCATGCAGATCATGCCGCTTCCTTTTTCTCCGGCAATCACATACGTCAACAGACGGCTACCGTTATCGATATCCACCACCTGGACCTGCTCATATTCCGAAATATCGGCAAGCTCCATCAGTGCTTCGTCTATCGTAATAGAACCCACATAATTCAGTTCCGCCTGTTTGACAACGGCACGGTGGATTTTTCCCTTCAGCATGGTTTTCAGCATGGTTATCACTCCTTAGGAAATTGCCTTTACAATAAAATTATCAATCAATCTGGTTTTGCCGATATAGACAGCAATCGCAAAAAGGGTTTCGCCTTGCACGGCATCTACCTTTTGAATGGTTGAAAAATCAACCGCCTCCACATAATCAACCCGTGCCAAGGGTTCGGTTTCAATCAGACGGCGCATTGCAAGGCAAATTTTGCGAGCATCCTTTTCCCCCTCCTCTGCCATTTCCTTGCCAAGGAAAACAGAGCGGCTCAGAATCAGAGCGGCCTTACGTTCCTCCTCATTCAGATATTTATTGCGGGAGCTTCTGGCAAGACCATCCTCTTCTCGAATGATAGGGCAGCCCACAATTTCAATGGACATATTCAGATCGCAGACCATACGTCTGATTACGGCAAGCTGCTGGGCATCCTTCTGGCCGAAATAAGCACGATCCGGCTGGACAATATTAAACAGCTTATTCACCACCGTACAAACGCCTCTGAAGTGAATCGGTCGACTTTTACCGCAGAGTTCAGCGGTAGGTCCTGTCATGTCCACAAAGGAGCAAAAGCCGTCAGGATACATCTCCGGCGGTTCTGGATGAAGAATCAGATCCACGCCGTTTTCATGACAAAGTCTTGTATCGGCATCAAAATCTCTGGGATATTGATCCAGATCCTCATTGGGAGAAAATTGCATGGGGTTGACAAACACACTGACAACCACCTTGCCATTCTCCTGGCGGGCTCTTTTTACAAGACTCATGTGACCCTCGTGCAGATATCCCATTGTCGGCACCAGCCCAATGGACAAGCCCTGTTTTTTCCATTCGGTAATATATTTTCTTGCCTCTTTGACAGTATGTGCAATAGCTATCATGAAAATTCTCCCTTCAACTTTTCAACGATCTCATGATCGATCATATATCCATGCTTCTCTTCCGGGAAGCTTCCGTCCCTAACCTGACTGTCATAGCTGCGCAGCGCTTCAGTAATAACAGAGCCAACCTCTGCGAAGTGCTTGACAAATTTAGGCGTATAGTCAGAGAATATTCCCAGCATATCATGAAACACCAGTACCTGACCATCACATCCGGCACCCGCCCCGATACCGATGGTCGGAACAGACATTAGACCGGTAATCAAACCGGCAAGCTCTGCCGGCACGCATTCCAGAACAATGCAGAATGCTCCCGCCTCCTGCACCGCAAATGCATCTTGAATCAGACGTCTAGCAGCCGCCTCTGTCTTTCCCTGAACCTTGTACCCTCCGAACGCATTGACAGACTGGGGTGTCAGGCCCAGATGAGCCACAACGGGAATCCCCGCATCGGTGATAGCCCTGATCTGAGGACAGATTGACAGACCGCCCTCTAATTTCACGGCATTCGCTCTTCCCTCCTTCATCAGGCGTCCGGCATTGGTCACTGCCTCGGAAACTGAAACCTGATAGGACATGAAAGGCATATCCACAACCACCAGGCACTCCTTTGCTCCTCTGGAAACGGCTTTTGCGTGATGAATCATATCCTCCATCGTGACGGATAATGTATCCTCATAACCAAGGATTACATTTCCCAGGGAATCACCCACCAGAATGGAATTCACACCGGCAGCATCAACCAATTTTGCTGCTGAATAATCATACGCCGTGATCATGGTAAGCTTTTCACCTTTTTGTTTTGCATTCAGGAAGGTGGAAACTGTGTTTTTCAAAGAACATCTCTCCCAAATTTCATGTAATAATATTTGATGAGATCCCGGTACAGTTTTTTTCAAATACTATCCTTCGATACTATAACACATTTTTTTCTCCTTGTAAAGCCCGTGCGGCGGGTGACCCCGCTGGACGTGTTCGCGGCAGCGCTCCACTCCGTTCCGCTCGGTTTTGCCGTGTCTGTCTTTACTGCCGCGGCTTCCACCCCACACGGCGCTTACGCGTCGCTTTGGGG
>CACYCV010000110.1 GCA_902772955.1 uncultured Ruminococcus sp. | reverse complement strand
GGCCTTGTTGGTGGCGTTAGAAGGAGTGACAGTGGCTGTCAGCTGGAGAGAATTGCCCGCTGTCACGGAAGCGGTGGTTTTGTTCAGGGAAACCGACTGAACGGCAGTTTGTTCTGCGGGAACGGTGAGCTTTCCAAGGTTGACGGTGGTTGTTTTGTTGGGATGGTCAGGACTGATGATACCATAGAGGGTACCGTCCTGGATGCGCATTCCGAAGAACTGATGACCGGAGGGAGCATTTTTTACCAGGACACGGCTGCCGGTGGAGGGCTGATAGCGATAAATGGCAGTGGGAGTATTGTAGAACAGATAGCCGCCATAGGTATCCAGACTGGCGTAGCCTTCTCTCCAGACGCTGTTACTGTTGTATCTCCAGATGGTCTTGCTCATGTCAATGAGGGTTGTTTCCTGATCGGTAGAATAGTTATAGCTGACCAGCTTTTTGGCACCCGACCGGTTATCAATGCCATATACCCGGGTGGAATTGTCGTTAAGCTTACAGAGCTTGGTGTTATAGTTGTGGAACTTGTAGGTGTCGTAATGGGTATCCTTGGAAGGAAACAGGGTTTTGTAGCCGAAGTGGTCATTGGAGGGAAAACCGCTGTCACTCAGCAGGAAATAGGTGTGCTTGGCATATCCTTGTTTATCCGGGTTGTGTTCATCCCAGGTAACATCCACGTTGTAGTATTTGCCGTCCAGACAGACCTTAAGCCACTCATGATTCATGTGAGCCGTATCCTTTTCGCTGGTTTTGGAGGGCGTGATAATGATTTCACTTTTGATACCCAGCTGTCCCAGCAGATAGGCGTAGATTTCAGAGTAGTTGGCACAGACGCCGTACTTGTCCAGCAGGAACACTTCGTTTTTCCGGTTTTTGTAGGTGGTATCGTAGTGCATATCCAGAACGATTTCGTCATGGAGCACCAGCGCCTTGGAAAAATCATCCTTACAGCCGGAAAGCTCTGCAGAGGCACGTTCCAGGTAGCGGTCGGCTTCCGCATAGAAAGCCTTCTGAAGAGAACGGATTTTATTGACGTCAGGCTTACCGTTGCTGTCTGTAAAGCGATAATGCAGCAATAACGTCTGGGTTCCGTTGGAAGAGGTACGCAGGTTGCCGCTGTCGAAATAGAACAGCTCCGGATAAACGGATTTCATCATAAAGACAACGGACCAGAGATTGCTGTAGGAAAGTCCGTAGGGAGTCACGTCAACCGACTCCTCACAGTTGCGGATCGCCTGCGAAACAGCCGCGATAGCCTTTTTCTCTTTAAAGGTAGTGACGTAATCCGCGTCATCGGGGAGATCCTTTGACAGGAACCCCAGGTCATAGCAGCAATCAATGATACCGCTGGGGGTTTGTCCGGCTGCCAGGACATTCAGTGCGGAACCGGAGACGGACACGGACAGAAGACCTGCCAGGGTCAGGGCAGTGAGCTTGTGAAACATTGCATTCTTTTTCATAATAATTCCTCCTCTGGAATCAGTGTTTTGTAATTTCCCTTTTTTGGTTGGGGGTTATTTCATTGACCAGAGTATAGCACACTTCGACAGACAGGAGGAAAAAACATCGTGAACAGCCTTCCATATATCGTGAACTGCGGGTCGTGACCCCTTTGGAGTTTCGCACTCTGCGGAGTGCGCCCAGGGACCCTGCAAGCCTTTTGAAAAAGGCTTGAGCGAAAACTTTTGACTTAGCAAAGCCGTCCCTTCCGGTCAAAAAAGAACCGCCCCAAAGCGGCGCGTAAGCGTCGTGTGGGGCGGAAGCCGCGGCAGGAAAGGCAGACACGGCGAAACCAAGCGGAACGGAGTGGAGCAAGCCGCGAATCGTCCCGCGCGGTCACGCGCACGCGAATCGACAGCGGAGGCACTCTGCCCGCGCTTAGTTTTTTTCCAGCTTTTTCAGCTTTTCCATTTCGGAACGGTCAATACGGATCTGTCCGTCCTTGATGGTGGTGACATCGGCAACCTTGTAGGTGTGAGGTGCTGCCTCTGGAGATTTGTGAAGCGAAACATTCAGCGTTCCCGTGATCAGATTCAGATCGACTACGGTACCCTTGCCGTCCGGTGTGTTGACAATGGCACCAACCTTCGGCGTTTTCTTTAACAGGTCGGAATAGGCCTCCTGCTCATATTTCAGGCAGCACATCAGTCTGCCGCAGGTGCCGGAAATCTTGACGGGGTTCAGGGACATTCCCTGCTCCTTGGCCATTTTGATGGAAACAGGCTGAAAATCACCTAAAAACGACTTGCAGCAGAAGGGCCTGCCGCAGATTCCCAGACCCCCAAGCATCTTGGCTTCGTCTCTGACACCGATCTGACGCAGCTCAATTCTGGTACGGAAAACATAAGCAAGATCCTTTACCAGCTCACGAAAATCAACCCGCCCGTCGGCAGTAAAATAAAACAGGATTTTATTGTTGTCAAAGGTGTATTCCACATTGACCAGCTTCATGTTCAGCTTGTGTTCCTGAATTTTTTTCAGACAGATGCCAAAGGCCTTTTTTTCCTTTTCCTTGTTTTCCGCCACCTTGGCCATATCCTCCTTGGTGGCTTTGCGGATCAGCTTTTTCAGAGGATAGCTGATGCCATCGTCCGCAATCACCCGGTTGGCCATTGCTACCTCACCGCATTCTACACCGCGGCTGGTTTCTACAATCACGTGCTCGCCCTTTTCCAGTGTTTTTCCGTCGGGATCAAAATAATAGATCTTGCCGACCTCCCGAAAGCGTACTCCAATTACGTTTGCCATAGTTTCCTCCGTTTATGTTGATGTTGATTTCTATATGGATCTCAATACGGAACACAGCCATGTTCCGTAAAAATTCAGGTTGACATTATAATTCAGCACGTCCCTGGCGCGTCCTACATTTTCCTGCAGCCGGATCAGCCTTTTGCGGGACAAACGGGATGCCAGATTTCCTGCCGCCGCCGGAACCTCCGTGATTCCCAGCGAAGCCTTGACCGCCGCCGCCGTCAGCTCGCACAGGGCATCCAATACCCCGCAGGCAAAAGGACGGCTTTTGACAATGGCGGAGGTCTCTGTCAGCAGCGGATATTCCGCAGCCTCCGTCAGAACGGATAAAATGCGCTCCGCTGCCTTTTTTTCCTCCTCGCCGCCGCTTTGCAGCAGCTCCAGGGTCCGCCCGATATTGCCGCCGCATTGCCGAGCAGCCTCCAGCAGCGCCTCCTGTGTCTGATCCGGTACCAGCCGCTGCAGCACCGGAAGCGCTTCCTCCGGAGAAGGTGGATACAAGGAATAGATGCGCGTCCTGGAACGGATGGTCTGCAGCAGGGAAGCCGCAGAAACGGCCGTCAGAATAAACATCACGTTTTCCGGCGGCTCCTCCAGCACCTTAAGAAAGGCATTCTGCGCCGGATGAAGCATTTTATCGCAGTTCAGCAGCAGAAAAACCCGATTGGCGGCTTCATTGGGACGAATGTAGGCATCCCCTCGGATTTTCCGGATGGCTTCGATATTCAGCGCACCGGCATTGGTTCCGTCTGCCACCACAATATCGGGATGAATGCCCCTCAGTGCCTTCTGACATTGGGAACAAACCCCGCAGGGCCTTTCCCCGTCCGAACGGCAAACGGCATATTGTGCCAGAATACGGGCAAGGGTTTGTTTTCCGCAGCCGTGATCGCCTTCGATCAGAATGGCATGGGGAAGGCTGTGGTGCTGCATGGCTCCGGCAATCAGATCCATAACTTCGGCATTTGCCGCAAATTCAGAAAGCTGCATGGCGTTCTTCTCTTTCCGCAAAAATCGACTCCGCCTGGTGCGAAGCCGGGCTGCTGTCAATGACTTCCGTTTTCAAAATAACTGACAGGTATTGTCAGGGATCTTCTTTGTCCTTTTCCGGCATGACGGTCACGGTAACGGTATGGATGCGGTTATCCTCTACCCGGTCAACCTTGACGGACAAATTCTGATAGACAAAGGACGCGCCGCTCCGGGGAATATCTCCGATCTGTTCAATCACCCAGCCGCCCACGGATTTGCTCTCCGTTTCCAGGAAGGAGTCATCCTTTTCTAACAGCTCCAGCATTTCGTGAATATGTAAATCGCCGCTCAGCTGATAGGTATGCTCCCCTATCCTGCGCACCTTGTTTTCAATTTCCTCATCCTCATCCCAGATATCCCCTACCAGCTGCTCCAGCAGGTCCTCCATGGTGACAATTCCCAGAGTACCGCCGTAATCATCGGTAACCACGGCAATATGCAGGCGCTTGTATTTGAAATCCGCCAGGATGGAGGACAGCTTTTTGGAACGGTAGATAAAATACGCCGGCTGAATCATGGAAGCTAAATCCGGCGCAGGAGAGGACAGAAGCGCCTCCAGATAATCCCTGGTATGCAGAATACCGATAATATTGTCCACACTGCCGCGATAGACAGGAATCCGGGAATAGCGCTCATTGAGAATCAGCTCCCGTATTTTTTCGGGGGTGTCCTCTGCGTCAATCGCCGTCATATCCACCCGGGGCGTCAGAATATCGTAGGCGGTTTTTTCGTCAAATTCCAGTGCCGACTGCACCAGCTCGCTTTCCTGCTCCTCCAGTACTCCCTCATCTTCAATGCTTTCCACAATATATTTCAGCTCATCCTCGGTAACCGTGGGTTTCTTGTCGCTGCCCCGCATCAGTATTCTGGTCACCAGGCCGTTCAGCTTCAGCAGCAGAAAGGTAAAGGGCGTCAGCACCACCATCAGAAAATGCAGAATCCCGGCGGAGGACATCGCCATTTTTTCGCTGTTTTCCTTGGCGATATTCTTGGGAAGCACCTCTCCGAAAATCAGAATGACAACCGTCAGCATCACCGTGCTGAAAATCGTTCCGTTGGCCTCTCCGAACAATCCTACAAACAGCAGGGTAGCCAGGGAGGATGCCGCAATATTGACAATATTGTTGCCCACCAGAATCGTGGACAGCGCTTTATCATAGCTTTCCGATATGCGATACGCCTTTGCGGCTTTTTTGCTGCCGCGGTCCGCATAGCTTTTCAGTCGGATACGGCTGGCAGAGGAATAGGCCGTTTCTGTCGATGAAAAAAACGAAGACAGCATCACCAGCACCAGAATCACTGCCGACAAGACCCACGGATTCAACATTGACCACTCCATCATTTGAACATTCACATGATATTATACCTTGTTTGCCGGTTATTATAATTCTCAATGGGAATTATAATCAATTTCCTGGAGATTTGGCCGGCTTTTTCCCTGTCCTGGAGATCATGACAGCCGATCCGGCTGCTGCAGATGCACCAGATGTGCAATCCCCGGAATACTCTCCCCCTGCTGGGACGAGGTGGGTGACATCAGCGCACCGGTAGCCATAAACAGCACGGAATGCAGTTCTTGGCGTTTCATCCGCTGCAGGATATAGGAACAGAAAACCGACGCCGAGCAGCCGCAGCCGGAGCCTCCCGCATAGACGTCCTGTTTTTCCCTGTCATAGATCAGACAGCCGCAGTCCTGATGGACCTGACCCACAGTGACGCCCTGTTCCGCTAACAGCTCCCTGAAAATAGACGAACCAACGCTGCCCAGATCCCCTGTCAGAATCAGATCATAGTCCGGAACCGTGGAATGGGTATCCGACAGAAAGTGCAGCAGGGTATCCGCCGCGGCAGGCGCCATGGCAGCCCCCATGTGATTGGCATCCTTGATGACCAGATCGGTGATGGTTCCGATGGTCAGGTGACGGATCACAGGCCCCTGGCCGCTTTTGTCCAGCAGAGCTGCACCGGCACCGGTAACGGTTCTCTGGGCAGTAGGGGTTCTCTGTCCGCCGTATTCCAGGGGCATCCGGAACTGTCTTTCTGCCGAGCAGAAATGGGAGGAGGTCACAGCAACCGCCCGTTCTGCCGCACCGCTGTCCACAAACACGGCGCCTACCGCCAGCGCCTGGGCCATTGTGGAGCAGGCGCCGTACTGCCCCATCAGGGGAATCTGCAGCTCCCGCAGACCGAAGGTAGAGGAAATGCACTGATTGAGCAAATCTCCCGCAAAAATCACCTGGATATCCTCCGGTTGTAAAGATACCTTTCCCAGCAGGGTCCGGACGGCGACAGTTTGCAAAGAGCTTTCCGCCTTTTCCCAGGTTTCCTGTCCCAGCCGGTCATTGTCAAAGGCAATGTCAAAGAAAATGCCCAAGGGGCCTTCCTTTTCCGTTTTTCCTGCAATGCCTGCCCCTTCATGGAGAAAAACCTCCCGGGTCAGTGCAATGGTATGGGTTCCGATTCTTGAAGCCATCCTTCCGCCTCCGGATTATTCAGATTGAGGGATCATCCGGTACCGCCCACGGTTCCCGGACGTCCCGACAGGAATAGTGTGCGCCGGCTGCAATAGAATTATGACTTGAAAACTATTATTCATTAAAAAAACAAACATTAAAAGTTTGGCCAGCCTTTTCAAAGGCTGCGGGGTACATGGGGCAGAGCCCCTGGTGGGAGGTTCGGATGGCAAAGCCCTCTGACTTCTTTTGCTTCTTGGCCTGTCCTTGACAAAGGACAGGCTCTCATCAATACTAAGGAATCGCTGAATAAATCACGCCTTTCGGCTCAGCACCCGGATTTAATCAGCGCTTCCTTAACTAAAAAAGCTCCTGACCGTTCCGGAGGGGACCATCAGGAGCATGATTATTTATTTTTTCACCTTGATGCCCAATGCTTCAATTTTGGGAATCAGTCCGATGCGGGGTTTATCCTCATCGGGAAGTTGAGGAAAGTCATAGGCAGGAAAATCGTTACCCTCAACAATTGCAGGACCGTTGGGTGTCAGACAGACATCCCAGCCCACATAATTGAAGTTGGGAATCACCAGCGCCGCCTTTTTGACCAGCGCCTTTACCTCATCCATAAAGGGCAGTTTATAGCCTACAAATTTGATGCCGGTAGCGGGATGCTCATCATACATCACCAGCGCCGAGGTATGCCCTCTGCCGATGATTTCGCCCTTATCCAGATCGAAATGGCAGGCTAGTCCGCCGCTTTCCAGGTTATCCACAAAATGGCCGTTGTTGCCCATTTTGAACACGGCATACAGAATATGCGCCTCTCCGTCCTTTACCAGGGTAACAATCCGCAGACAGTTCAGAGAATCCGGATAAATTCTTGCCGCATCCGGGTGCTGGACAATTTCCTCTTCAATCAGGCCGAAATTCTTTTCCGGCAAACGGATATAGTCATACAGCTCCCGGGTGGAGGCATAGTCTTCCACTTTGATTTTCTCAATTCCCTTGCCGCTCTCACCCTCATAGGGCTTGGCGAAAAAGGCTTTCTTGCCTTCTACGAATTTTTCAAATTCCGGATAGCCGATTTCCGCCAGATCCAGTACTTCCCGTCCAAGGAACTCAGCAAATTTTTTGTCAAAAATATTCTTTTTATCAAAAATATATTCCAGAGTGGGATCGTTCAGCGTGGAAACCAAGCGTCTGTTTTTCATTCTTGTGAGATAGGTTTTACGCTGCTTTCCCTTCATGCGGTAGAATTCAAAGATGATATAGTCGTTATAGCCGGCGCCGTACCGCATACTGCAGCCCAGCATATCAAAGAAGGTGGCGAATTTGCTTTTCCCGGATTTTTCGTGGACGACATTGATGGCCTTGCCCATTTTTTTCAGGCTGGCACCGCCGAGAATGCGAAAAAAATATTTGACATTCATTCTATTGTCCCCTATCGGATTAAGAATTATCCCTTATCGGATGGCTGCCAGGCATTCCTCTACGGACTGCTTGATGATTTTCATACCCTCCAGCAGTTCTTCCTCGCGGATCACCAGCGGCGGCATCAGCTTGACCACGGAATTTTTCCTTCCGGCGCCCTCGATAATCAGGCCATGTTCAAAGCACTTTTCAATCACACGATCCGCAAAGCCTTCCACCAGAATATTCTCAAATTCCACGCCCCAGATCATGCCGATTCCCCGCAGCTCCAGACGGCTGTCCAGAGGAAGCACCTCTTTGGTGAGATAATCCCGGATCACGGCAGCCTTTTTCTGCACCTGCTCCTCCACCTTGTATTCCAGCATATAATCAATACCGGCTCTGGCGGCAACAAAGGCAAGCTGATTGCCCCGGAAGGTACCGTTATGCTCACCGGGCTTCCAGACGTCATATTCCGGGCGGATCAGGGTAATGGCAAAGGGCAGTCCGTAGCCGCCGATGGACTTGGACATGGTGACGATATCCGGCTGGATGCCGGCACGTTCAAAGGAGAAGAAGGTGCCGCTGCGGCAGCAGCCTACCTGCACCTCGTCCACCACCATGAGAATATCGTTTTTCGTACAGAATTCCCGCAGAGCTCTGAGCCAGTCGGCATCAAAGACACGGATACCGCCCTCTGCCTGGATCGTTTCCAGAAATACGGCAGCCGGCTTTTCCACACCGCTATGGTCATCGTCTAAAAGGCGCTGCATATAGGCAATGGTATCCAGCTCGGGGAACATATAGGGAGCCGGAATAAAGGTCACATAATCCAGCGGCACACCGGCACCCTTGCGGGAGCTTTTATCGGTGGTCAGAGAGAGGGATCCCAGCGTCATGCCATGGAAGGCACCCATAAAGGCAAACACATTGGTTCTGCCGGTCACCTTTCTGGCCAGCTTAAGCGCCGCTTCGTTGGCGTTGGTACCAGTGGGGCCGGGAAACTGGATTTTGAAGTCCAGTCCTCTGGGCTTGAGCACCTTTTCTTCAAAGGTACGGATAAATTCTCTTTTCGGCACCGTGTACATATCCAGAGCATGCATCAGACCGTCCGATTCCAGATAGCTGATGAGCTTTTCCTTGATAACCGGGTTGTTGTGACCATAATTAACGGCGCCTGCGCCGCAAAAGAAGTCGATATATTTTCTGCCGTCCTCATCATAGAAGCTGGCTTCCTTGGCCTTGGTAAAGACCGTCGGAAAATGGCGGCAATAGGAACGAACCTCGGATTCGTAGCTTTCAAATACTGATGTATCCATCTTCATCTCTCCGTTTCCTTTTCATCGGTCACCGGCGCCGGATTTTCCGGCGGGTTCCCTGACTGGTTTGTGCGCCATATTCTGTCAGAATTCCCCTCAAAAAGTCGTCTTCTGCCATACGCACGGAAATCAACCTTCTTCTCCGGAATCTTGGAACTCTGTCCCAAACCCTGCCGGGGGAAACCTTTTTTTGAACAAAAGGTTTATCCCCCGAACCCCTTTCCAAAAAAGCTTATGTTTTTCCGTCAAAGAGCAGCAGAAAAAAGGGTACATTTTTAAAAATTGATTATCCAGTGCCAAACGCAGGACAGAATCCGCTGCTTTTGGGCGGAACATCCTTCAGAGTTTTTTACACACTACATATTACAATAGAATAGGCACATTTTTCAAGAAGTATTATCCACAAAAATGACTTCCCATCAAAATCAGATAATAGGGAGTTTCCCAAAAAAACTCCGCTTCCGGGAAGTGAACGACACCGAAAGCGGACCTATCATCATAGCTGTTCTGTCATACGATGATTCAATAAAACAGTATCCTTTTGAGTACCTGAGAAGCGAACACGTTCGATGTACGCAGGGGGCTTTCCGGTCGCCCCCTGCACTCCTTCGGATTAAATTCTATAGACAAGTTTATAATCTACGGAAAGGAGAGGCTTGCGAAGCATCCTTCCGGTCAGAATGCAACCACCCCTAAGCGGCGCGTTAGCGTCGTGTGGGGTGGAAACCGCGGCAGTAAGCTCAGACACGGCACAACCGAGCGGAACGAAGTGGAGCGCGCCGCGAATCGTCCCGCGCGGTCACGCGCACGCGAATCGTCCCGCGCGGTCACGCGCACGCGAATCGTCCCGCGCGGTCACGCGCACGCGAATTGTCCTGTGCGGTCACGCACCGGTAATTCAGTCGTCCAGACACTTCACCATAACGGCCTTCTGGGCATGGAGTCTGTTTTCGGCCTCTTCAAAGATTTCGTCGGCATGGGCTTCAAAAACCTCCTCGGTGATTTCCTCTCCCCGGTGTGCCGGCAGGCAGTGCTGCACCATGGCATCCGGCTTGGCCAGTGCCATCAGCTCAGCATTGACCTGGTAGCCTTCAAAAGCCTTGCGTCTCTTTTCGGCTTCGCCCTCCTGACCCATGGAGGCCCATACATCCGTAATCACAACGTCCGCATCTACAGCGGCTTCCTTAGGCGTACGGAACATCCGGAACTTTTCTCCGTATTCCTTGGCAAAGGCCAGCACATCCGCGTGGGGTTCATATCCCTCCGGACAGGCCACAGAAATCGACATACCTGTCTTGAGAGCTCCTACGATGAGAGAAT
This sequence comes from uncultured Ruminococcus sp., assembly GCA_902772955.1. Classification (GTDB taxonomy): domain Bacteria; phylum Bacillota; class Clostridia; order Oscillospirales; family Acutalibacteraceae; genus UBA1213. The sequence continues at coordinate 17,894 of CACYCV010000110.1, read as the reverse complement.
TCATCATGTTGTTGCCGTCACCGATAAAGCACATTTTCAGTCCGTCCAGCTTTCCCTTCCATTCACGGATGGTCATCAGGTCGGCCAGAATCTGACAGGGATGACAGAAATCCGTCAGGCCGTTGATAATGGAAATGCTGCCGTATTCTGCCAGGGCCTCCACTTCGGCCTGCTCGAAGGTACGGATCATAATTCCGTCCAGATAGCGGGACAGCACTCTGGCGGTATCCTGTACCGGCTCGCCTCTGCCGATCTGCATATCCTTGGAGGACAGGAAAATCGGCTGGCCGCCTAACTGATACATTCCTACCTCAAAGGAAACTCTGGTACGGGTGGATGCCTTTTCAAAAATCAGGCCGAGAGATTTTCCCTCCAGCAGCTTGTGGGGAATCCCGTGCTTCTGCTCGTATTTCAGCTGATCGGCCAGGTTCAGGATGTCAATGACCTCCTCAGAGGTCAGATCCAGCATTTTTAACAGGTGTTTCATAATGTCGCCTCCATGGTTTCTTTCAGTATTGTCAGGCCTCTGTCAATTTCTTCATAGGTAATGGTCAGCGGGGGCAGCAGCCGCAGCAGGGTTTTGGCGGTCAGCACCAGCAGCCCGTTTTCCAGACATTTGCCTGCCACCTCCTTGGCATTGTCCTTTTCGGTGACGATGCCGATCATCATCCCCTGTCCCCTGATTTCCTTGACATTGCCTATCTGAGACAGCTTGCTGCGGATATAATCGCCCTTTTCCCGGACCTCCCGGAGGAATTCCGGCGACGCCACTCTGGAGAGCACCTCCAGGGCTGCCGCACAGGCAATGGGATTGCCGCCGAAGGTGGTACCGTGACTGCCGGGAACAATGACGTCCGCCGTTTTTTTTCCGGACAGGCAGGCACCCATGGGCAGACCGCCTGCCAGACCCTTGGCAGAGGTTACTACATCCGGCGTAATGCCGTAGCCCTGGTAGCAATAGAAATGTCCCGTTCTGGAAACACCCGTCTGTACCTCATCCACCACCAGCAGAATGTCCTTTTCGGCACAAAGCTGTGCCACGGCCTGAACATATTCCGTATCAAGCGGCATGACACCGCCTTCTCCCTGAATCAGTTCCATCATGACAGCGCAGACATCGCCGGTGAGCTTCTGGTTCATGTCCTCCAGGTCATTGGCCTTGGCATAAGCAAATCCTTCCGTAAAGGGGAAAAAATAATTGTGAAAAACCTCCTGACCGGTGGCGGCAAGGGTGGTAACGGTTCTTCCATGGAAGGAATTCACCAGCGTCACAATGGTCTGACGTCCCTCGCCGTATTTGTCAAAGCTGTATTTTCTGGCAATCTTAATGGCGCATTCGTTGGCTTCCGCACCGGAATTACAAAGGAAAACCTTTTCCATTCCGGCAATGCCGCAGAGGGTTTTGGCCACCTCTGTCTGCAAAGGAGAATAATACAGGTTGGAAATATGCTGCAGGGTAGCTGCCTGCACCGAAACAGCCTTTGTCCAGCCTTCATCGCAGTAGCCAAGGCTGTTGACGCCGATGCCGCTGGTGAAGTCCACATACTCCTTGCCGCTGACATCCGTTGCCACGGCTCCCTTTCCGCTGACCAGCGCCACCGGAAACCGTCCGTAGGCCTGCATCATATACTGCTTTTCGTCCTGCTGAATTGCTTCAAAATTCATGGTTTTCTCACCTCATTTTCAATAAAACATGGTTCCGACACCCTCATCGGAAAACATCTCGATCAGGATGGAATGGGGAATCCTGCCGTCGATAATATGGGCCCGCTTGACTCCCCGGCGGACGGCCTCGACACAGCAGTCAATCTTGGGAATCATACCGCCGGAAATAATGCCCTCCCGCTTGAGGGACGGCACCTCGCTGACGTTGACCACGGGAATCAGGGTGCTTTCGTCATCTTTGTCCCGCAGCAATCCCCGGATATCCGTCATCAGAATCAGCTTGGCTGCCTTCATTTCAGAGGCAATTCTTGCGGCAGCCAGATCCGCATTGATATTGTACACATCCCCGTTATAGCCGCCGGCAATGGTGGAAATAATCGGAATATAACCGTTTTGGGTGGCGTTTTCGATAACCTCCGTGTGGATTTCCGTGATTTCTCCCACAAAGCCCAGATCAATGCCGGAGGCCTTTTTTTCTGCCATGATCATTCTGCCGTCCAGTCCGCAAAGACCGATAGCCTTGCCGCTGTGCTGCTCCAGAAGCTGCACCAGACTTTTGTTTACCTTGCCTGCCAGCACCATCTGGACAATATCAATGGTTTCCTCGTCCGTGACCCGCAGACCGTTGACAAACCGGCTTTCCTTGCCGATTTTATTCAGCATCCCGCTGATTTCCGGACCGCCGCCATGCACCAGCACCACATTGATGCCGATCAGCTGCAGCAGAACGATATCGCTCATCACGGCGTCCTTCAGCTCCGGACTGATCATGGCGTTGCCGCCGTATTTCACCACAATGGTCTTGCCGGCCCATTTCTGGATATACGGAAGAGCCTGTACCAGCACATTGGCTCTGTCCTGTTCGGATAATTTATGCATTTCTGTCACCGTCCTGTCAGGTTCTGTAGTCGCCGTTGATCTTGACATATTCATAGGTCAGATCACAGCCGTAAGCCTCTGCCGCTGCTTCCCCGTCATTCAGGGAAACCAGAATGTCGATTTCGTCCCGGGTCAGGATGGTTTTGGCCAGTTCCTCCGAAAAATCAATTCCGGCACCGTTTTTGCAAACCTCAATGCTGCCGGCAGCGGAGGCAAAGGAAACATCCACCTTCTGCACATCCACATCACAGCCGGAATACCCGATGGCACAAAGCACCCGTCCCCAGTTGGCATCGGCGCCGAACATAGCGGCCTTCAGCAGGCTGGAGCAGATCACGGACTTGGCCACGCCTCTGGCGTCCTGTTCCGTTTTGGCGCCGGTGACCTTGCAGGTCAGCAGCTTGGTGGCGCCCTCGCCGTCCTTGGCCATCATCCGGCAAAGCTTTCTGCAAACCGCCGTCAGCGCCTCTTCAAACTGGGCATAGTCCTCTCCCTCTGCCGTGATTTCCTCATTGCCCGCCAGACCGGAGGCCATCACGGACAGCATATCGTTGGTGGAGGTATCGCCGTCAATACTGATCATGTTGAAGGTCTTATCGGCTGCCGCTTTGACGGCCTTCTGGAGCATCGCCGCAGAAATGGATACATCGGTGGTGACAAAGCAGAGCATAGTGGCCATGTTGGGATGAATCATGCCGCTTCCCTTGGAAATACCGCCGACTCTGACGGTTTTGCCTCCGATAACCGTTTCTACAGCTGCTTCCTTGGCCATGGTATCAGTGGTCATAATCGCTTCCGCGGCATTGGGAGCGCCCTGGGCGGAAAGCTCGCTGACCAGCTGCGCCATGCCCTCGGCAATGGGTTCGATGGGCAAAATCTGTCCGATCACCCCGGTGGAGCCGACAATCACGTCATTGGCACTGATGCCCAGCTTTTCGGCGGTGAGGCGGCACATCATTTCGGCTTTTTCCATGCCGTCGGCATTGCAGGTATTGGCGTTGCCGCTGTTGCAGATCACTGCCTGGGCAGTGCCGTCAGCCAGGTTGTTTCTGGTGACATAGATCGGAGAGCTTTTCACCAGATTGGTGGTATAAACCGCTGCCGCAGTGCATTTTTTCTCACAAAAAATCAATGCAATATCTCTTTTTGTCTTGTTCTTCCGGATGCCGCAATGGATTCCGGAAGCCGTAAAGCCCTTAGCGGCGGTTACCGAACCGTTAATCGTTGTATATGCCATGTTACATTCCTCCTTGATGGTTCCGTCCTGTCCTCAGAAGGCAGGGGGAACAATGGTCAAACCGGTGGTTTCGTCCAGACCAAAAATAAGATTCATATTCTGGATTGCCTGTCCTGCGGCGCCCTTCACCATGTTGTCAATGGCGGAAATCGCCACAAAGGTACCGGTACGACGGTCAACATGCAGGGAGATATCGCAGAAATTGGAATATTTGATATTGTGAATATCCGCATTGGCGCCATCCGGCAGCAGGCGGATAAAATATTCGTTTTCATAGAATCGTTCATAAGCTGCCCGGAGCTGTTCCATGGTAACGCCTTCGTTGAGGCGCGCGTAGCAGGTGGACAGAATGCCCCGGTTCACCGGCAGCAGATGAGGAACAAAGGTGATTTTCACGCTTTTGCAGGCCAGCTTCGAAAGGGTCTGTTCGATCTCGGGAGTATGGCGGTGATTGGCAACCTTATAGGCGTGGAAGCCCTCGTTCAGCTCAGGATAATGATTGCCCTGATTTGGCTTTCTGCCGGCACCGGTCACACCGGATTTGGAATCCACGATAATTCCCTCGGTGCTGACCAGTCCTTCGGCAATGGCAGGAGCCAGAGCCAGAGGAGCGCCGGTGGTATAGCAGCCGGGATTGGCAATAATGCTCTTTCCCTTGATCTGCTCCCGGAACAGCTCCGGCAAACCGTAAACGGAACGCTTGTGCAGCTCGTGATCCAGAAATTCACAGCCGTACCATTCTTTGTATTCCTCTTCGCTTTCCAGACGGAAATCCGCCCCAAGGTCGATGAACTTTTTTCCGGCCTTATCACATTGCGCCGCCAGCTCCTGAGACAAGCCGTGAGGCAGTGCGGCAAAAATCACATCACTCTTTTCCACAACCTCGTCCTGATTACCGCATTCCAGGTCGCAAAGGCTCTTGTAGGAGGGATAGACCTCGCTGAGCTTCTTTCCCTCAAAGCTGACGGAGCTGATGGCGGCAATCTCCGCTTCTGGATGGGTCAGAAGGATTCTGACCAGCTCCGCTCCGGCATAGCCGGTTGCCCCGATAATACCTGCTTTTATTTTCATTTTCTTTCCCTCATTCCAATAATTCTCTGACTCTCTTTGCCTGGGCCTTCACGTTTTCACTGGCAGGCCCGCCGAGAATTCTTCTGTCGTTGACGCAGTTTTCCAGCGCAATTGCTTCATAGACGCCCTCGTCAAAACTGTCGCAGATCTTCCGGTATTCCTCCAGGGGAAGCTCCTCCAGAGTAGTTTTCTTTTCAATACAAAGCGCCACCAGGGTTCCGGTTGCCTTATAGGCATCCCGGAAGGGAAGTCCCTTCTTCACCAGATAATCGGCACAGTCTGTTGCATTGATAAAGCCGTTGGCGGCAGCCCGTCTCATATTTTCCGGCAGCACCCGCATGGTATCAATCATGGGTGTAAAGGCGGTCAGACACATTTTTACCGTATCCACGGCGTCAAAAATTGCTTCTTTGTCTTCCTGCATATCCTTGTTGTAGGCCAGGGCAATGCCCTTCATCACCGTCAGCAGGGTCATCAGGTCACCGAATACTCTGCCGGACTTGCCTCGTACCAGCTCGGCAATGTCCGGGTTCTTCTTCTGAGGCATAATACTGGAACCGGTGGAAAAGGCATCGTCCAGCTCGATAAATTTGAATTCCCAGCTGCACCACATAATGATTTCCTCGGAGAAACGGGACAGATGCACCATGACAATGGACAGCGCACTGGCCAGCTCCATACAGAAATCACGGTCGGAAACCCCGTCCAGACTGTTCTGACAGATTTCGGCAAACCCCAGCAGCCTGGCAGTCACGGTCCTGTCAATGGGATAGGTCGTGGTGGCCAGCGCACCGCTGCCCAGGGGCATGGCATCCGTATGCCGATAGGCGCCTTCCAGACGGTCAAGATCTCTCAGCAGCATCTCGGCATAGGCCATGAGATGATGTCCAAAGGTGATGGGCTGTGCCCGCTGCAGATGGGTATAGCCCGGCATCACCGCATCCGAATAGGCTTCTGCTTTGCTGCACAGCACGGCAATCAGCTCTCTGATCTGTTGCTGCAGGCAGCGGATTTCCTTTTTGAGATAGAGACGGATATCCAGCGCCACCTGATCGTTGCGGCTTCTGGCGGTATGCAGCCGTTTGCCGGTCTGACCCAGACGCTGTGTCAGCTCGCCCTCCACAAAGGTATGAATATCCTCGGCGTTGGGGTCAATCAGAAGCTTTCCGCTTTCGATATCCGAAAGGATTTCCTTCAGTCCCTGAATAATCGCATCGGATTCACTTTTTTGAATAATGCCGCAGGTACCCAGCATCTCGGCGTGAGCCATGCTTCCCTCGATATCCTCCCGCACCATCCGGCTGTCAAAGGAGATGGAGGAATTGAAGTCATTGGTTTTTTGATCGATTTCTTTTGAGAATCTTCCTGCCCAGAGTTTCATTGTTCGTTTCACCTCATAAACAAGAGTCGGGCGGACAATGAATCAACACTGTTCGCCCTGACACATCTTTCTTTTCCGACAAGCAATCGTGATTATTCCTTGATCAGATTTTTCTTGGCCTGCACCTTGATGGGAAGTCCGAAGAGATTGATGAAGCCTGCGCTGTCCTTCTGGTTATAAACCTCGTCCTCGTCAAAGGTCGCAATATCGGGATCATAGAGAGAATAAGGTGAAGTAACACCGGCATCAATAATGTTGCCCTTGTACAGCTTCAGCTTGACATCACCGGTCACTGTCTCCTGGGTGGAATCCACAAAGGCAGACAGAGCCTTTCTCAGCGGAGTGTACCACTGACCGAAATAAACCAGCTCAGCAAACCGCAGACCAACCTGCTGTTTGAAGTGGTAGGTATCTCTGTCAAGGGTAATCTCTTCCAGCTTGTTGTGTGCATGATACAGGATCGTACCGCCGGGGGTTTCATAAACGCCTCTGGACTTCATGCCGACCAGTCTGTTTTCTACCAGGTCGCAGATGCCGATACCGTTGGCGCCGCCCAGCTGATTGAGCTTCTTGACGATTTCTACAGAGTCAAGCTTTTCACCGTCAATGGCTACCGGTACGCCTTTTTCAAAAGAAATGGTGACGTATGTGGCCTTGTCGGGTGCCTGCTCGGGAGAAACGCCCAGCTCCAGGAAGCCTTCCTTATTATACATAGGCTCGTTGGCGGGATCCTCCAGGTCAAGTCCTTCATGAGAAATGTGCCAGATATTTTTATCCTTGGAATAGTTGGTTTCTCTGGTGATTTTCAGAGGAATGTTGTGTGCCTCGGCATACTCGATTTCCTCATCACGGGATTTGATGCTCCACTCTCTCCAGGGAGCGATGATCTTCATATCAGGAGCAAATGCCTTGATGGCCAGTTCAAATCGAACCTGATCGTTGCCCTTGCCGGTGCAGCCGTGGCAGATGGCATCAGCACCCTCCTTCAGGGCGATTTCAACGATTCTCTTGGCAATGATGGGTCGTGCAAAGGATGTACCCAGCAGATACTTGCTCTCATAAACAGCGTCCGCCTTCACGGTGGGGAATACATACTGCTCGATGAATTCTTTGTTGAGGTCTTCGATATACAGCTTGGAAGCGCCGGTCTTCAGAGCCTTTTCCTCCAGCCCCTCCAGCTCGCTGTCCTGTCCGACGTCGCCGGAAACAGCGATTACCTCACAGTTGTCATAGTTTTCCTTCAGCCAGGGAATGATAATGGATGTATCCAGTCCACCGGAATACGCCAGTACTACTTTTTTGATGTCTCCCATAATGATAACCTCCGTGTCATTTAGATTACAGGTTCTATTATACACGTTTTCTGTATAAAATCAAGTTTTTTTTGAATATTCATTCAAGCCTCGGTATTTTTGGATATCTGTCAAATTAGTTTTAAGTTTTACTCGTTTTTTTGTTAGCTTTCACTGCAATTTCCTTCATTTTTTCCGGAATTAGCAGATTCCTATCATATTCTTCACCGAAAGAGTCCCTTAACGCTGGCAGTTTTTATACATTTATGCATTATTTAATGCATAATATTCATTTTTAGCTTTTCTTTTTTTGACTGCGTTTTATTCTGACTGGGGTGGGCAAAAATAAAAATCTTTTTTTATCCTTCCCAAGCGCACATTTCAAGAAATTTTATGGTATAATAGAAGGGAATAATCAACCGGAGGGATCTTGTATGAGTCAATTTGAAAAAACCGATATTACACAGCTCAGCGACAACTTTTTTAAAAGGATCGGCAGTCAATGGATGCTGGTCACTGCAGGAGACAGCAATGCCATCAATACCATGACCGCCAGCTGGGGAGGCACCGGCATTCTCTGGAATTATCCTGTTGCCTTCTCCTTTATTCGTCAGAGCCGATACACCCTGGAATTTCTCAACGCCAATGACTACTACACCCTTTCCTTCTTCGGAGGCGAGCACATGAAGGAACTGAGCTTCTGTGGAAAGCATTCCGGCAGGGATCTGGACAAAATTGACGCCACCGGACTGACACCCGTTTGGGACGGTCCTGCCCCCTACTTTGCCGAAGCGGATCTGGTGCTGGTGTGTCGGAAGCTCTACCGACAGACCATGTCGGCGGACTGCTTCCTCGACAAGGAGCCCGTCCGGAGATGGTATGCCGACAATGACTGGCATGAAATATTTGTCGGTGAAATCGTCACCGTTCTGAAACGCTCATGAGGACGGTACTGATTACAGGTGCAGCCGGAGGAATCGGTGCCGCAGCCGCAGAAGCCTTTGCCGCCCAGGAAGATCGGGTACTGCTGAACTACCGCCGTTCAGAGCAAGCCGCCCGCAGTCTGGAGGAGCGTCTCCTTCAGAAAGGACAGGAGGCCTATTGTCTGCAGGCGGATGTTTCCGACCCGCAGCAGGTACGCCGGATGTTTGACATCATTGAAGCCAACTGGGGCGGCGTGGACGTATTGGTAAACAATGCGGGCATCGCCCAGATCAAACTGTTTACCGATCTGACAGATGAGGACTGGAACCGTATGATCGGCGTCCATCTCAACGGCACGTTTTATTGCTGCCGGGCAGCCCTGCCTTATATGATCCGCCAGCATGAAGGAAGAATTATCAATATTTCCTCCATGTGGGGACAGATCGGCGGTTCCTGTGAGGTGCATTATTCCGCCGCAAAAGCGGGCGTCATTGGTCTGACAAAAGCCCTTGCCAAGGAAGAGGGACTCAGCGGCATCACCGTCAACTGTGTTGCTCCCGGTGTCATCCGCACCAACATGACCGCAGAGCTTACGGAGGAGGACATAGCCGTTCTGCGCGCGGAAACCCCGACAGGTTCCATCGGAACCCCGGAGGATGTCGCCCGTGCCATTCTTTTTCTCGCCGGACAGGATGCTTCCTTCATTACCGGACAGATATTGGCCGTCAACGGCGGCTTCGTCACCTGACCGGGGGGACTTTTGCGAAAAAGTCCCCCGGGGTCTCGCCTGTCGGCTCGGTCGGTGCTTCTCAGCCTTCGGATGAGAGGTTTCCACCGGAGACCCGCCCCCCGAAAACAGACTTGATTAAGTTTTTTCTTTATCAAATTTATTGTTTCGTGAAACGTGTGTTTTCCGGCACTTTTTGATGTGCTTTGCACTTACATTGAAAAAACCCGCTCAAAACAGACAATAGCAGAAATCCCCCTTATGGCAGAACAGCAACCGAACTGCCGCAAGGGGGATATTTGTATATCAGGAATGTACAGAAAAAACGATACAAGGAAATAAATGTCAGGTTCCTTCATGCAGGATAGCCTTCAGGCTGTCCTGCAGCAGCTCTTTGATGGCAGCGCTTGCCTTGCCGGACAAAACATACTGTTTCAGTGCATTCCATAGCTCATGAGTCAGACTGTTGGTCTGGCAGCGGATGATCCCGTCTGAAGGTTCAAATACGGTCAGCCGCAGCGTAATGGCAATATCGTCAAAATTGTATTGGTACCGGGAACGAACCAGCAATGTACCGTTGTACCAGGTAACATTGTCGTTTTTCTCTGCGAATTCCCGCAGAATACTATCCACCAGTAAGCTGTGAATAGGTAACTCTCCCAGCTTCACATCCGACAGGGCAGCCGTCACAATGCCCTCCTCTGCATTCAGCGAGGTATCCAGTCTGGCGGATAAGGCAAAATCCTGTCCCCAGTACCGGATCTGGGCATAGATTTCCACAGGCTGTTCTTCATGGGAGTAAACCCGGATATGTTGCAGTATTTTGTCGCTGCCGCAGAATTTTTTGTTAAGATAAGTATTCAGCTGTACCTCCGTCACCTCAAATTCCTTACCGGTAACGGCGGATTTCAATGCTGTCCATAAAAAGGAATCATCCGTTTCCGTCATTGTGTATTTTTCTCGGATGTTGTCGGTGACGGCCAGACGATAGCATACAATGCCAAACACAAGGCATCCCACCAGCAGCAGCGCCGTCAGCATCATCAGCAGCCGCAGGGGACGAAAGCATCCTCTTTTCATCTGTTTCTCCTTTCCCACATGGAATCAAAGCCTGATTGGATGGCAGCTAAACAAATACATCCCGTTTTATTTTTAGTGACGTCCTTGCTTTCCCACTCCCCCAGTCGGCTTTCCGGGCGCCCCCTGCACCCCTTCGGGAGGAAAATGGATAAGGAATCTGAAATTCAAAATGCAATGGGAATCATTTTTCCGCCGGCTTACGCCGCCGGAAAGGGAGCAGGATAAGTTGGTGGCTTCGCCCCCAAGTCCCTATGGTGTTTCGCACTCTGCGGAGTGCGAAAACAATTACATTTGCGAAGCGGTCTTCCGGTCAATATGCACCCGCCCCAAAGCGGCACGTTAGCGTCGTGTGGGGCGGAAGCCGCGGCCAGGGAAATCAATTTTTAAAAATATACCCTTTTTTCTGTTGTTCTTTAATGGAAAAAACACAAGTTTTTTGGGAAAGGGTTTCCCCCGGCAGGGTTTGGGACAGAGTCCCAATATTCCGGAGAAGAAAGTTGATTTCCGTGAGCCGCGGCCAAAAAGTATAGACACGGCAAAACCAAGCGGAACGGAGTGGAGCAAGACGCGAATCGTCCAGCGGGGTCACCCGCCCGCGAATTGTCCTGTGCGGTCACGCACCCCCAAGATTATTTATTATTTCAGTTCTGCGATAGTAACACCGGAATCGCCTTCGCCAAAGACGCCAAGCCGGAAGGAACGGACGGAGGGATGGGTTTTCAGATGCTTCTGGATTTCCTTCCGCAGTACGCCCGTTCCCTTGCCGTGAATGATGGTGATCTGGTGAAGTCCCTGCATGACGGCGGCGTCAATGGCTTTGTCCACATCCATTACCGCATCAACAGCCACCTGACCCCGGACATCCACCTCCGTGGAGGCTGTGCGCTGAACGTCACTGCGGACGGTTCGGGTCATGCTGTGCTTGGGAAGCTGAACCTTCTCCTGCTTCAGCAGCCGGAGATTGCTGACAGGCACCCTGGTTTTCAGGATTCCTGCCTGTACCAGCACACTGTCCCTGCCTGTTTCCAGTACCGTTGCCTTCTTGTCAATATCAAAAATCAGTACCGCATCCCCCACCTGTAAGGGTCGCGGCAGAATGTATTCATCATTGCTTCTGGGATGCACCGGATCGGCAGCATCCTCCATATTGCGGATATCCGCCCGGAGCTTCGCCTTTTCTTCGGCAGAAATCTCCTGCTTCTTCCGGATGGCTTCCAGCTCGTCCAGTACTCCATATACCTGCGCACGCGCCTTGGTAATAATGGATTCCGCCATGGCTCTGGCATTTTCCAGTTCCCTTTCGCAGCGCAGACGGTTTTCCTCAGCCTCCCGGAGAATTTTTTCCCTCTCCTCCTGCAGCGCAGCCTGCTGCCGGTCAGCCTCAGCGATTTTCTGATCCAGCTGTCCCCGACTTTCCTCCAGCTTCTGCACCACCGTTTCAAACTGGGCGTTTTCCATGGAAACCAGCTGCCTGGCACGTTCCACCACGTCTCCGCTGATTCCCAACCGTTCGGAAATGGCAAACGCATTGGAACGTCCAGGCATTCCGATCAGCAGCTTATAGGTTGGTTTCAGGGTTGCCACGTCAAATTCACAGCAGGCGTTTTCGACTCCCACAGTTTCCAGCGCAAAGCTCTTCAGCTCGGCGTAATGAGTGGTAGAAGCGATTCTTGCCCCCTGGGAACGCAGCTTTTCCAGAATGGCCATGGCCAGTGCCGCACCCTCCACCGGGTCGGTACCGGCACCTAATTCATCAATCAGCACCAGACTTTTGTCATCCGCTTCGGAAAGAATCCGCCGGATATTGGTAATATGTGCCGAAAAAGTGGAAAGGGACTGCTCAATGCTCTGTTCGTCACCGATATCCACCAGAATATGATCAAACACCGACAGCTCACTGTTGTCGGAAGCGGGAATCATCAGTCCGCACATGGCCATCAGCGACAAAAGACCGATGGTCTTCAGGGAAACCGTCTTGCCGCCGGTGTTCGGACCGGTGACCACCAGGGTATCGAAATCAATCCCCAGAGAAATATTGGTGGGCACTACCTGATCTGAGGGAATTAGGGGATGCCGGGCGTTTTTGAGTTGAATTCTGCCGCTGTCATTCATTACCGGAAGACTTGCCTTCATCTGATAGGCCAGATCAGCCTTGGCAAAAATCACATTCAGCTCCGTCAGAATCCGATAGCTGTCACAAAGTCCGTCCGCATAGGCTCCCAGCTCAGCGGACAGCTCCGCTAAAATGCGTTCAATTTCCGCCTGCTCCCTGGAACGCAGAATGCGGATCTCGTTGTTGGCCTCCACCACACTCATGGGCTCAATAAACACCGTGGCACCGCTGGAAGAGGTATCATGCACCAGTCCCGGCACCGATGAACGGAATTCCGCTTTGACGGGAATGACAAACCGGCCGCTCCGGATCGTCACAATGCTGTCCTGGAGATATTTCTGCATGGTCGCGGAATGAATGATTTTGTCCAGACGGGCACGAATGCCGGAGGAGGCCGCCGTGATTTTCCGTCGGATGGCCGCCAGCTCCGGAGAAGCGTTGTCCGCGATTTCCTCTTCGGAAAGAATGGCGGAAAAAATTCTGGTTTCCAGATAGCGGTTGGGAGACAAGGCGTTGAACCGCATATCCAGACAGGTTTCCACCGAAGCGGATTTGTTCCGCCATTCCCCTACCGTGCGGATGACCCGCAGCAGGGAGGCCGACCGCAGCAGCTCCAGTGTCGTCAATACCGCTCCTGCCTGTGCCCTTCTGGCAGCATTGGTCACGTTGTGCAGATTGCCAAAGGCAGGCGCACCAAACCGCCCTGACAAGGCATGGGCATCATAGGTTTCCCGGAGAAGCTCCTGCACCTCAAACAAACCGTGTGAAGGCTCAATCTCCAGCGCCATCTGCCGGGCGTCCTCAAAGGAGGTATGCTCCGCCAGACGTTCCAGTATTTTATCCAATTCCAATGAACGATAATCTTTTTCCATATTGATGTTCCTTATTAGCAATGTGAAAAGCCTTTGCTCCCGAAACAGGCAAAGGCTTTTATTCCTTTCTGTTACAAATTCATCATCCTGCCTGCAGCGAAGGACCCATGGAAGAAGGATTTTCCCTGCTGGACCTACAGAATGGTTTTGATCTGATGGTAATATTCCAGGGTCTTGGGGTAGCACTCAAACACGCTCAGGGCATAGCGCTCGGCACAATCCTCCAGCATCCGTCCGGACTCATCCGAAATCGTGAAGGAAAAGACCTTTTTGGGATCACTCAGTACCACATAGCGGAAGGCAGTCAGGGCACCCCGGGAAAGATAGACAAAGCCCTCCCTGTGCTGACAGCAATCGGCACACAGCAGTGTATTCCTGCTGCAGTCAAAAAACATCCCGTCGGCCTCATAGGCACCGCAGCCGGCACAATAAACCAGATCAGGCATCATTCCTGAAATCACCGCCAAACGGATTTCAAAGACTGCCTTCACCAGAGCAGGCGGCACCGTACCCGTCGATAATGTGTGCAGGCAGTTCAGCATCAGATCCAGTTGATCTGGTGCCTCCACTCCTTCCGGAACCACCTGCGCCAGCATCTGACAAAAGTACTGTGCTATGGCCAGCTTTTCTATATCACTCTGTATTTCAAAAAAGCTGCAGATTTCCTTGGCATCATCCACATTGGATGAGCTTTTTCCGTGCCAGATGTCAAATTGCGAATAGGTCAGCATCTGGGTAGCGGAGAAATTTTTGGTTTTGGGACTCTGGGCGCCCTTGACAAAGCACTGGATCACACCTTCCTCCCTGGTCAGAAGGGTAACGGTGGTATCCCTATCGCCAACGTCCTTGGACATCAGGACCAGACCCTCGGTAATCGTTTTCATGCATATCCTCCGATTCCTCCCGGTTCTCTTCCGTCGGAGGACAACCGAGCCTGATCCGGCAATACGTCAGATAGTCATTGACGCTGCCGGACTGTACAAAATTTTTCCAAGCGGTTGTTTCGTCCATAACATATCCACCTCCCGTTTTCCGTGAAATGATTATGTTACTATTATATCCGCTCCCGCTTAAAATATTACCCGTTTTATGGCGCCGGGCAGACGGTACTTATGCGGAATTCTCTCCTCCGCATAACGTCCTCAGGAGAAGTCCGTCTGATCATAGCCGAGACTGCGCAGTACGGATTCCCGGTTCCGCCAGTCCTCCTTGACCTTGACCCAGAGCTGGAGATTGACCTTGCAGTCAAAGAATTTTTCCATATCCTGCCGGGCATAGGTTCCGATCCGCTTCAGCATAGCACCACCCTTGCCGATGATAATCCCCTTATGACTGGCCTTTTCGCAATAGATGGTGGCATCCACATCCATCATGTTCCCTTCGGAACGTTCCTTCATCCGTTCCACAAAAACGGCGGTTCCATGGGGAACCTCCCGTTCCAGGAGCCGCAGAAGCTTCTCCCGGATCATTTCTGCCGCCAGCACCCGTTCAGGCTGATCGGTGAGGGTTTCGGCATCGAAGAAGAAATCCCCCTCCGGCGCCAGCTTCCGCATTTCCTGCTTGAGCGCCTCTATCCCCTCTCCTGTCTGAGCCGAGGCAGGAACCACGGCGCTGAAATCGTACAGTGCGGAAAAGGTGCTGATCTGCGCCGCCAACAGCGTTTTATCCCGGAGCGTATCAATCTTATTGATAGCCAGCACCGCCGGCAGCCCCAGGGAGCGGAACTTTTCGCAAAGCTGTCGTTCCTCCTGGGCAATTTCCCGGTCCGCTTCCGTCACCAGCACACACAGATCCACTCCTGCCACCGATTCATTGACGGAGCGCAGCATATAGCGGTCCAGATCATTCCGGGGATGATGCAGACCCGGAGTATCAATAAATACCAGCTGCGTCTCCTCCTCCGTCAGCACCCCCATGATGCGGGTCCTGGTGGTCTGGGGCTTGGAGGACACAATCGCAATCTTTTCCCCGATCATCCGGTTCAGCACCGAGGATTTTCCCACATTCGGTCTTCCTACGATGGCAATAAACGCACTTTTATTCTGACTCATGTTGTTCATCCTTTCTTCCGGAGGGAACCTCCGATGACCGCTTTTTCCGCCGGAAGGGAATCACCGGTCCGAATACAATATACAGAAGGGCAATCACCGCCGACCCGATCAGCGCGCAGCCGTTTGCCCAACGGGTGGTATAGAATTCCCAGGCACGGACCCATCCCTCACTGTCGGAAAACAGCAGCACCCCGATCACTGCCGCCGCGATGGCCGCCAGCAGCACCGCACCGGCTGCCGCATCCTTGGCATGGCCGATCACCGGATCCCTCTTCCGGCAGACCTTGTTGCAGACTCTTTCCACAGCGGTATTGACCGCCTCCAGAGCCATCACCACGCCGATGGTCAGCAGAAGAATCAGATAATCCGTTTTCGAAAACGCAAAAAAACGCGCAAAAATGAGAACATACAGTGCTGCCACTGTATGAAATCTCATGTTCCGCTCGTTTTTGATGCAATATAGGATACCCCGGAATGCGTATGGAAAGGCCTTCAGAAAAGACATCACGTCTCGTCCTTCATGACATAGCTGGAGGAGCTGGGCAGACCAAGCTGTGTCATCACCTTTTCTTCCTTTTCGCGCATACGGATCCGCTGCAGGCCGTTATCCTCATGATCGTAGCCCAGCAGATGCAGCATGGAATGCGCCGTCAGATAGCCCACCTCCCGCTGGAGACTATGGCCGAAGCGTTCAGCCTGTTCCACAGCGGTTTCCATAGAAATCACGATATCTCCCAGAATCTTGGCTCCTGTTGTGGGGTCTGTATCATATTTGCCGTTTTCTCCCATGGGGAACGACAACACATCGGTCACCCTGTCCTTGCTGCGATAGATGGCATTCAGCTCTTTGATCTGCTTGTTATTCACCAGGGTCACGCTGACCTCTACCGAGCCTTCAAATTCCTCCATTTTCAGCACGGCATTGCAGCAGCGTCTGATCAGCATCCGCAGTCCTGTGGGAATCTTGATATCCTTCTGTTTGTTGGTAATGATGACCTTGATCTTATCCATTCGAAGACACACCCTTCCTGTTTTTTGGTTCAGAGGTTAGGACTCGTTTCAGGCATTCCCTTTTGGTTTTTTTGCCCCGGCACTTTCATAGGCCCTGATGATATCCTGCACCAATTTATTTCTCACAACATCCTTTGCCGAAAACATCACACTTTCAATTCCGTCAATATCCCGCAGAATCCTGACGGCATCCTTCAGTCCCGAACGAATGCCTCCCGGCAGGTCAATCTGGGTAATATCGCCTGTAATGACCATTTTGGAATTGAAGCCCAGCCGGGTCAGGAACATTTTCATCTGTTCGGGGGTGGTATTTTGTGCTTCATCGAGAATAATAAAGCTGTCATCCAGGGTTCTGCCCCGCATATAGGCCAGCGGCGCCACCTCAATATTGCCCCGTTCCACATACTTCTGGTAGGTTTCGGCACCCAGCATATCAAACAGCGCATCATACAGCGGACGCAGATAGGGGTCCACCTTACTCTGCAGATCTCCCGGCAAAAAGCCCAGCTTTTCACCGGCCTCTACCGCCGGACGGGTCAGAATAATCCGGTTGATCTCCCTGGCACGAAAGGCTGCCACCGCCATTGCCACCGCCAGATAGGTTTTTCCGGTACCTGCAGGACCAACGCCGATGGTAACGGTTTTGCCGCGGATAGCGGCACAATAGTTTTTCTGCCCCAGCGTCTTCGGCTTGACAGGCCGTCCCTTGGAGGTAATACAGATACAGTCCCCTGCCAGCTGTTCAATCCGGTGTTCGTTTCCCTCATTGACCAGCTCCATACAATAGCGTACATTCTGGTCGGAGAGAGCCTCTCCCTTATTCAGCAGGCTCAGGAGGCTTTCAATCACCTTGACTGCCCTGGCAACGTTCTCCGCCTCACCGGAGATTTTCAGCTCCGATCCGCGGCAAACCACAGACACCAGATATTCATTCTGAATCAGCCTGATATTCTCATCAAAGGTTCCGAAAAGCGCGACCGCCTGTTCCATACGGTCAATATTGATAGTTTGTTCCAGCATTCAACCACCTGTATTACTGTCGATGTAGCACATTTTTAACAGTTTTCGCAAAAATATGGATTTGAGATAGATTTTTTTTGATTATACCATAAAAATAGTTAAAAGTCACTATATTTTTTTAATTTTTTTTACTTTTTTTCAGATAACCAGTTTTTTCCAGAAATCCGGCCATAACACAATAGTATTCCGGTCAAAAAAGAGGACCAATCGCCCGGAAACTCTCGTTTCCGGAGGCTCTTCAGGTGTGAAGCGTGAAGTCATTCAGGAGAAGGGACACTTCTTGACTTACGGTTTTCGTTGAGTTTATACCTTTCTTACGCATCACACCACTATCGAACAGAAGGAAACAAATCCCGGGTGGTCACTCACTCAAAAAATTATCAAATTATCACTCACTCAAAAAATTATCAAATAAGTGTTGACATTTTCCAATTTTTATGCTATGATAACAAAGTCACAGGAAGACGCTGCGTTCTTCCGCAGAGATTCGGAGAGGTATCGAAGCGGTCATAACGAGGCGGTCTTGAAAACCGTTTGACGGAAACGTCACATGGGTTCGAATCCCATCCTC
>CACYCV010000109.1 GCA_902772955.1 uncultured Ruminococcus sp. | reverse complement strand
TTTGCGGAAGAGGCGGCAGATCAAACTGCCCGGAGTTCAGACAGGTCTGTACTGCAGCAATATTTTCTGTAAAAACAATGTTTGTATAAGACTATAGTTGACGTGAAAAACCAAAACATCCTATAATCCCATCTTTGACAGTGATTTTGAGGCAAAAGAGCCGCAAGCCCTTTGTTTATAAGGGCCTGCGGCTTCTCTCATTTTTACGTGAAATTCGTAAATGCCTCCTGAAAATAAGGATGCCTCGCCTCCGGCGAGCCTTTTTATTTAAAGACCTTTCGTCCTGCGTATGATGCCTGCCATGGATTTCGGCGTCGTGATCTCGTAATCCGTTCTGAACCCCGCATACTCATGGAGTGCATCAGTGAGTTTTGTACGGGTATATACAGGGATATACCCGCTGTTTCCGATTTTACGCATATCCATTTGTCTCAGGCATTGAATGATCTCTTCGCAGGTATATTCTTCCCCCAGCTTCTTTTCCAGGATCCGGTAGATCAGCAGGGCAATGAAGCAGGTAAGGAAATGTGCCTGTATCCTGTCGTCCCGCTGAAGATAGACTGGCCGTGCTTCAAACTCGGATTTCATTATGCGGAAGGATTCCTCGATCTCCCAGCGCCCGCGGTTGATCTTTACGATCTCGGAAGGGTCATCATCCAGATTGGTGCACACAGCGTAGAATCCGTCATACCGAGCTTCTCTGGCGACAGCCGCCTCGTCCAATTCGTAAACAGCCGTTTCTGCCACTTCACCGTCTTTTGTGAGGGCTGTCTTTGTGACAAACCTCTTGGCATCATTCTGTGACCGCTTGTTTAAAGAATCGGGCCTGCTGAGATATTTGACGGCGCGTTCCACCTGACGGTTCCGGATCGTCTGCTGGTACATTTTGTACTTCATGGAAAATGTGACGATAAGGGTCTGATCAAAAGAAATATCGCGTTCCTCATCATACCCCTCGATCAGCCTCTGCTTATAATAGATCTTTTTTCTTTCTTCAGGAGAATCCTCCAGTTTTGAGATATCGTATTCTTCCTTACTCCCCTCCACTCTCCATCCTGTCGGATCCAGGGCCCATTTTTTCAGTTCTTCATTCAGCTTTTTGATCGACTGTGTGGTGATAAAGCTCCGTTCGCCGTAATTGTTGAAGCGCCTGTTGTCAGCTGAAGATAATCCGGCGTCAGTACACACCACAAATTTTGATAATTCAAAATCTTTCAATATCTTCATTTCCAGAGGCTTTAAAGAAAGCTGCTCATTCTGGTTCCCCGGGTTGATGCAGAAGGCAAGCGGGATCCCGGATCTGTCCATGAACAGTCCCATCTGGACGATCGGGTTCGGACGATGTTCTTTACTGGGACCGTACTGCCTGAGCCCGGATTCTTTTTCGAGTTCAAAAAAATAGTTTGTGCAGTCATAGTACAGAACGCCGGTACTGCGTTTGATGACCTTCCCGGAGCGCTTATAGAGTTCGGACTGGATCAGGTCGGAGTTCTCTGAAAGGACGGACAGGGCTCTGTAAATCTGGTGAAGATCAAAATCCGGCTTTTCAAGGAGCTTCTGCGACTGTTCAAAACAGGACAGTTTTGAAGAAGGATAGAGGATGCGCCCGTAAACAAGGCGGGAAAGGATGGAGTCAAGACTATATTCAAAGGAGCCGTTTTTGCTTATCTTCCGACAGACAGAAGGCAGTCCGAGCTGATAATAAATGCGCTGAAGAAAAAGATAGCCCGCATTATAAAGGAGTCGTTCATCCCTTTCGATCATGACATTGGTATTAAAAGGGATCAGGACCTTATGTCCTTTTTCCTTGTTTTCATCACGAAGTTTTTGTACATACTCCCGGGCCCATGCATCAGCATCCGTAACATTGTATTTTTTGCAGATCTCTGACGCACTACCGAGATTTTCCATGATCTCAGTGCTTCGTATACCATTGCGTCGTATATCTCTGATCACGTGAAAAGTGGGATCCTTTGACCTGCCTTTCATTATGCGCATTCGCCTGTCCTCCCCCAAGATATAGGTGTATATGTCTATTATAATACTATATACGCATATACGCAATACACAAAATTTATATTTGCGCAAAAAAATAAGCCAGGACTGGCTTTCAGAGTATCCAGGTGTCAAACATCCGTGTCTTTCAACTTCTGACGTTTGTTAACCCGTTTTCCATGACCGGCTAAGTATTCCAGATGTTGAAGCAAAGATGAATGACCGCTACCGGTGAAAAATAGGGCTTTTATTCGATATAATGATAATCAGCAATCTAAATTGCTTAAAAATATAATAGCATTAACCATGTCACAACATGCGTCAAAATAGGGAGGCAATGAGACCCGTTTCAGATTTATTGGATGGGTTGAGAGCAAT
>CACYCV010000108.1 GCA_902772955.1 uncultured Ruminococcus sp. | reverse complement strand
TCCACCCAGCACGACGCTTGCGCATGGCTTTGGAGTGGCTGCGAATTGACAGAAAGAGCACTTCTTTTAAGGCTATCTACAGTTCTGAACTTTCCTTATTGATTTTCCATCCGAAGGGGGGGTGCAGGGGGGCGATCGGAAAGCCCCCTGCGTTCATCCGACGTGTTCGCTTCGCTAAATTGGTTTTCGGGGGTGCGGGCCTCCAGTGGAGACCTCTCAGCCGAAAGGTGAGAAGCACAGACCGAGCCGACAGGCGGAACCTTAGGGGGGCTTTTTCGCAAAAGTGCCCCTAAGTCGCTGTCTGCAGAAAGTGAAACACCCCAGGAAGGTTTTCCAGAGAAAGCGCTCAATAACTCTCGTCCTTCTCTATCAATCTTCCGCTGTACCGATTCTGAAATGTTTTTCCCAATTCATTGATAATTCTGCAAAGAATTTCCGGATTTCCAAGCAACGGTTGGCTCAGCTCGATTTTATAGCATGGAAGGTTATTCTTTCTGTGAATATAATTACAGATCATATTTCTGCCGATCCCATTCTTTTTATCAACAGACACCGGACAAATCTTGGCCAAGTGACTTGTCAGTTCTTTCACCATATCATATTTCATATTCAGGTTCTTTCCGTTGTTGGTAAAGATCTCAACAGACGGATAATCATTGCTATTGGTGTACAGATCGACAAGTACGCAAATATTATGTGTATCGATATAGTTTTCCAGCATTTTTCTATAGTTGCCTACATCCTTACTGGAATTCGGATCATCATTATTGTTAAAAATTCTGGTTATGCCATGAACATGATAGCATTGACACAAATACTCTACGATGGCGCCTGTATAGGCATCAGACGCCTTTGTCTCGCCGTTTCTCAGATAGCGAACAGAGTATGGCGCCGAAAACAACACGGGGATGCGGCCCTTTATAATCCTGGTGTTTTGATTTTTGGAACCGTACGAAATAAATTTTTGACCGGGCGCTCTGCAATGACTGCACATTTGCGGCGGTTTTGTTTCTTTATAGCTGCTTCCGCAAGCGGAACAGACATATTCGTTTATCACTTTTCCGTTGCAGTCGTCAACGACATATCTGGTGTTCAATCCTTTAATGAGGTCGAAAACGGCAGTTGTATTTTCTGTATCAGTATGGATAGATTTCTTTTGCACGGAACCGGTATTGGACTCAAATGTGCCGGCGAAAAGAGTTTTGTTGTTCTCGGTTAATGCAGCACTGCAATAATTGCTTGCTTTGATCTTTATCACATGATTCCAGTTGGAAACATCACATTGATGGAACGAATTATCGCCGTAGGAATAAACTCTCTTATCAGAACCAAGACATAGAATATGATCTGCACCGGAGGATAGCTGAATCACGTTGTTAAACAGCTCTGTTTCTTTCTTGGCAGCGTCGGTTATTGTTACTCTTCCATCAGAATGTAATACAGCAATAAAACTTCTGCAAATACCTATCTCTGGAACTATGGTTGTATTTTTTGTGATGAAACTTTTTATTTCATCAGCAGTCAATGGAGTGAGACATACAATTTTCTTTTTCACCAAATCACCTGTTTCACAAATTACTATCGCAATACTTTCAGATCATTGACTGTGCTTTTGATGATTGCAGAGCAAATCCTCCCTAAACAACAACCCCGGATATGTTTTTGATTAGTCAAGTCTGTTTTCTGGTATCTCGGATGGACTTTTTTGTATTGTTTCCCCAGAGTTCTTTCAAAAACAGCAGGGCAATCAGGAGCATCAGCGCCGAACCCGCAAAGGAAAAGATGATCGCCGCAGAACTGACTGGCTTGCGCTGCTTTTCTGTCCGGATATAGACCCCGGACAGGCTGTCAAAGGAATCCCGCATTTCCTGTGTCAGATGCTTATCAAGAACCCCGGGAACGTCCGGCGGCATTTTCTGCATCCCGCAGACGGTTCCGGTACATTCCAATACCGCGGAGGAGCTAATCTTGTCTCCGCAAAAAGCCCCCATGGCGGCATATTGCTCCGGATCCCCGGCTTCACTGGCACAGATGACCAGCAGCTCCTTGTTTGCTGTCAAAACGGTCAGGAACCGGTATTTCACGGCGGATTTTTCAAAAACGGTTTCCTCCGGACAGGCAAGAACACTGCTGCCGGAAATCCGCAGCCGCACCGTTTCTCCTTCGTCCAGTCGGGCAGCCTCTGACGCCGAAACCTGATGAACGGTTCCTGAACGCAGCCGTATCAGACGGATTCCCAGCATCAGCTGCTGAAAAAACAGAACCAGTGCCAGCAGCACCATCAGCATTTTCAGTGCCGTCAATCGCTGCACCATATTGTTTAGCCGTTTTTTCAATGCCTGCACTCCTTCTTCTGAATCCCGGCAGCATTCATAAAAAGCAAGAAAGAATGCCCCGGGAGAATTTTCATCATCTGCGTCAGAAAGTTTCTTCCGGATTTGTTACCGCTGATTCCTTTTTTGCGCCGAAGGCGCGTCCGAATCAGAAGCGCTTCCGGAAGGCTGCTGTACTTCCGGTGAGTTGACATAAAAGCTCCCTGTTTCCTCATCGACGCCACAATCGGTATAGGTTCCTTCATTTTCCAGAATCAGATCTTCCCGGGATATTTTCAGCTTTGGGATGATTTTTCCTCTTCTCACACGGGACTGATAGATACCGTTG
Organism: uncultured Ruminococcus sp.; assembly: GCA_902772955.1. GTDB lineage: Bacteria > Bacillota > Clostridia > Oscillospirales > Acutalibacteraceae > UBA1213. The sequence continues at coordinate 11,541 of CACYCV010000108.1, read as the reverse complement.
AGAAGGAATTTTCGCAGCATCAGATACAGCAGCGCCAGCAGCGGAAGAACCCCGGCAAACACCCAGAAAATTTCTCCGGTGGTCCAGCGGGGGCGGGTATCAAGGGCCTCGATGCACAAAGGAAGAATTTCCTCCTGAATAAAGCTGCCCTCTTCACGGAATTGCCTGCTCATTTCTGCCGCCGCACTCACCATGGCTCTGTCGGTGGCCGCCGTAACCTTGCCCTTGAATTCAAACCGCCGGATACTGCCCTTCTCAAAAGCCAGCATCCGTTCATAGCATTCCGGAGACTGCTCCTGTGAGGCACACAGCATCAGCAGCTTGTTCTCAGGCGTCCTCAGCAAAAGATAATGATAATGCTCCGTACCATATACCAGGTCCTCATAGGATTTCTCCACCTGAGGTGCCATAATAAAGCCCTGAATGCTTTGTCCCGCCTGCAGCGTGTCATATTGCTCCCGGGTCACCGGAGAATAGGTGTCATCATTAAAATGAAGCATCCAGCATCCCACGGTAATCTGGGTCAGAATCAGCAGTATAAGCAGTACCGCCGCCGCTATTTTCAATCCGGGCAGCCTCTGGGGATAATAGATGAGTTTCTTCAATTCAGAATTCCCTCATCAGTAATGCAGCAGATCGTTTCCATCCGAATCCGTCCTGGATTGGTTGTTTTCTTCCACATAAAAATTTCCCTCTTCATTGATGCCACTCTGATAGAAGAACTGTCCCGGATCGTCAGGCGGAATGTCCCCGTCAGAATTCTCCGGAGGTGTCTGTCCGTCGGAAGGAGCGGCTCCCTTCTGCTCGTCCCGTAAAAAATGATAGTCCCCGCTTGCGGCAGTCCAGACATTAAAATCGGTATTGACATAGAAGGAATCGGAATCATTGTCACTGCCGATGTAATTACCGTCCTTTTCAAAGAGAATATCCTCTTTTTTAACCTTCAGCTCCGGTTCTATTTTTCCATTCGCCACCAGATAGCCGTAGATCAGATTGTTGAAAGACTTCCACACCAGCAAGACCGCCAGCGCCAGGAAGAGTATCGCTCCTACAATGGAGGCAATGACATAGGTTACGGAAGAATGCTCGGCGGAATCCTCATCGCTATCCACCGCACTGATCATCAGGTTCAGCACATCCTTCCCCTTCAGCTTCTCGGACTGCTTCATCGTCATATTCAGCTGCAGATCCACCAGCACAGGCTCATTGACTTTTTTGACAATACCTTTGAAGGAATAAATGCTCTCTCCCTGATGGATGAACTGTGACATCCTGTTGTAGGAAAAACTGGAACCCAGATCTGTAGCACCAATCAGCAGCAGCTTGTTCCCGGAGGTCAGCACCACAATATACTGGGCATGTTCCTTCTCAAAGGTCATCACAGCCTCTTCCTGGGAAATATTGCCCTGCACGTATTCATCCGCTTTGATGGTATCGTAGTTTTCCGCATTCACAGAACGGTAATTTGACGACTCTATTTTCATCAGATCCGCGGCAAAGCGCAGCTCAAAAATAGCCATCAGAATACAGATGATGCACAAAAAAACCTTCAGTTTGACAAACCTCTGCTTGCGGAAACAAATCTTACTCATAGCACATTTCCTTTCTTTATCTGTGGTTCTGTTCCTCCAGACGAGCTGCCCTGTCAGCGGTAATCAGAACGTCCAGAATCTCGTCCATGCTGCCGTTGAGTATATCCTCCAATTGATACAGGGTCAGACCGACACGATGATCCGTCACCCTTCCCTGGGGATAATTATAGGTGCGGATCCGTTCGCTTCTGTCGCCGGTTCCCACCTGATTGTGCCGCTGCTGTGCCACATCATTCTGCTGCCGTTCCCGTTCTGCCTTCAGCAGCCGGGAACGAAGCACCTTCATAGCCTTGTCCTTATTTTTATACTGGCTGCGCTCGTCCTGACATTCCACCACCAGACCTGTGGGAAGGTGTGTAATGCGAATGGCGGACTCGGTTTTATTGATATGCTGTCCGCCGGCGCCGCTGGAACGGAAGGTATCTATTTTCAGATCGGCAGGGTCAATGGTTACCTCGACCTCTTCCGCCTCCGGCAGTACGGCAACCGTCACGGTTGAGGTATGGATACGCCCCTGGGTTTCCGTCTCAGGCACCCGCTGAACCCGATGGACGCCGCTTTCATATTTCAGCCGGGAATAAGCACCCTCACCGGCGATCAGAAAGCTGATTTCCTTATAGCCGCCCAGCTCCGTTTCATTGGTATTCAGCACTTCACAGCGATAGCCCCGTTTGACAGCGTACATACTGTACATCCTGAAAAGCACCGCCGCAAACAGTGCCGCCTCCTCTCCCCCGGCACCTCCGCGGATTTCCATAATGACATTGCGGTCATCATTGGGATCCTTGGGAAGCAGCAGCAGTCTGAGCTCCTCTTTCTGCTCCTCCGCCCGCCGGGACAGCAGGTCTATTTCCTCCGCTAACAGTGCCGTCAGCTCCCGGTCGCTGCCGCTGTCTGCCATCAGCTCTTCGGCCTCGTCTTTTTCCGTCAGAGTCTGCCGATAGGCACGGTAAGCCAGCGCTACAGGCTCCACTGCTTTATATTCTTTCATGACAGCAGCATAGCGCTGGGGGGATGAAGTAACGGCGGGGTCACACAGCTTTTCCGACAGCTCCTCATATCTATCCTCAAATACCTGCAATCTCTCAATCATCACACAATCTCCTCAGCCAAGATCTTTGTTTTCCGTCGTCATGCTGCTGTTCTCCTCACGGAGAAGAATTTTCCTGATATTCTTTTCTGCCCTCACACGGGGCAGCATGATTTCATGCCCGCAGCCCATACAGCGCAGCTTGAAATCGATCCCGATCCGCAGCACCTGAAAGCATTTGCTTTCCTTTTTGCCGCAGGGATGCGCTTTTTTCATTTCTATGACATCACCAATCCGGATATCCATGCTTATTCCCTCCTGTATGTCACTTTTGTTGTCCGATCTCCTCTCCGGGAGATGCTTCACTATTCCCGCCCCGGGGAATCAATCTTTAATTTTACTCTTTTTTGATACTCTTTGATAGAAAAAAGACAAGTTTTTTTGGGAAAGAGGCCCGGGGAATAACCTTTTTTTCAAAAAAGGGTTTTCCCCGGCAGGGGTTGGGACAAAGTCCCAATATTCCGGAGAAGGAAGTTGATTTCCGTGATTCCCGTCCTGCTCTTTATTGACGGTGCCGCCGGCAAAGCACACGAATCAGAAGCAGCACAGACAGCACAACCCCTGTCAGCAGCAAAGCACCTCCGGCATAGAGCAGCCAGCGCATGGAATTGTTTTCATGATGGGCAGTTCCGTCCTGTGAAGCCTCCTGCCGCTCACTGCTTCCGGAGGAAACATCTCCCGGGATGCTGTCTACGGAAGGGAAGATCATTTCATCTGGCGGTACCACACTACGGTCCTCCAGGCTGATCTTCTCCGGATTTGCGGCATAATAGGCATCCATTTCCCTGCCCAGTCTCTGCAGATCGTAAAAATCCTCATAGTTCAGGCTGCCGTCATCATTGGTACGAAGGAGGGAACGGTCAACCGGCACACCGTCATCCACCGATTCTCCCCGGCTGTTGACAAATTTGAAATGAGCGGAAATAGAAAACACCACTCCGTCCGCCGTTTGTTTTCTGGCCAGACAGCAGGCGCCGCCGCCGGACTGTTCTCCCAGCACCATGAAGCCCGCGTCCTTCATCAGAGAAGGCAGAATATTCCCGCAGGAAAAGGAATAACCGCTGGTCAGCACTGCAAAGTGCATATCACTGAAATCCACGGCATCATCTCCGTCATCAATCACCCCGTCAAAATTCCGGTCTGTCCGAATGATCTGTGTCAGATACTGCCTGCCCAGCGTATTATAGGCATTGAATACCATCTTACCGGTAAACATACCGAAAATCGTCTCCAGCGCAACGGTATCTCCGCCTCCGTTGGTGGTGAGATCCAGCACTACACGGGTATCCCCCGCTTCCTTTGCCTGACGGATTCCCTGAACGATGATGCCGATGGAATCCTCCGGCATCTTCTGCTTTCCCTCATAAAATAGATCCCAGCCGTCATAGTCCACCCGGAATTCATCCAGACGGATCAGCATGGTACCATCCTGCCGGTAATAGTTTTCCTCTCCCAGCAGACGGGTTCTGGTTTGTCCGGACAGCCACTTTTTTTGGCGAAGCGTTGTCGTTTTCACGATATAATAGAGTTGATTCTGCTCCGGAAGAATACTGTAATTCTGAAGTTCCTTTTTCGCATCCTCCGACAAGTTTCCGATCACGTAATTGTCGGGTACAAAGCCTGTATGCCCGGCGTCATTCATTCTGATGTTCAGCAGCCGGTTCAGCCCCGACAGGTATTCTCCTGCGCGCTCCGACTGCAGCAATCTGCGGGTTTCAGGATCATTGCAGGCCAGCGCCTGATCCAGTCCCAGGCTGACCACATCCCTGGTAAAGCTGCTGTGCAGACAGGGATCGCCATAAAACGTATCAATAGAAAAGCACAGCTCATCATAGGTAAAACGGGCGGTGGCAGGGTCACGGATACCCGTCCTGGACCAGTCGGCCGTCTCGGTATCCTCCTGGATGGCGTCTCCGCCGTTTACCTCCCGGTATTCCGAAAGATAAAAAATTCTGCCGCCGCGATAAACCACCGTAAGCATATCCGGATTGCTGAACAGATCGCTGAGAGTCGGCAGCGGCAGATACAGTACGCCGTCCTGCTCCCGCAGGTCAATATGGTAGCGGGAAAAATCCAGTGTCACCGGGTCAGAGGACTTATCATAGTAAACCTCCTCCACCTTTGCAAGGCGGTCCGGTCCTCCCATAAAGCAGCCACAGCCCTGTTTCTTGAAAACGGGGGTAGAAACAAAGGAAGCCAGATCCTCCGTCCGGAGGGTATCCGCAGCGGCATCCACCAGAGCGGTATCTCCGTATTCGCTTTCCGTATATCGGTACACACCGTTTCCCAGAGACGTCACGGTCATCGTACCGTCCAGAAACGTGTGGTAATAATCCTCCATGGACAAATACGGAATCTCCGGAAGATCCTCAAAAAAGAGGCAGGACAGGGTTTCCTTGTCTTTCATACTCTTACGATAAACAGGAATATCCCGGAACACCCCTGCAGCGGAGGCAGCCGTATCCGGCGAAGCCTGCACCGGAAGAACCGGGAAAAAGCCTGTCAGGATCGCACTGCAACATAGCAGACTCCCAAAACGTCTGATTCTATTCATTTTTTGCTCCTTTCATAACGCAGGGTGTCTCCCGATCCGGCGGGCGTCCGCAGTTTCTGCTCGTCACGCTCCTGACGGAGCGCTCCGGAAAGGCTACACACTATCCAACAGAACGCTTTGCTAAGACAAAAGTTTCGCCAGCCTTTTCAAAGGCTGCGGGGTCCATGGGGTGGAACCCCTGGTCGCTGTCCGCAGACAGCGAAACTCCAAAGGGGCTTGGGGGCGAAGCCACCAACTATTCTTACTCCCTCCACAGCAGCGAAAACTGCTGTGGAGAATACTCGGATAGAATCTTTCCTCATTTATTGTGATATCAATGGTAACGCATGATGCTGCACCAAATAACAAGCCCGGATGTGAACCAACTACTGACCATGTAATTATTCCTACATTTCTAATTCCTGATTCCATAATCACGGCCAGCCAACCACTAATCCGCCGGACCGCGATTGTTCCGGAGCCGTTTCAGGCACAGGTTGTTGAAAAGGGCCGTCAGCAGACAAATCACAAAAGTGCCTGCCAGCATGACGGGTATGGTAATCCACCACCGCCCTCCCTGGTTGAACTGATAGAAATCCGGCCAACCGCCGTTTTCTTCACCTACAATCACCACAGCGGTAAGATAAACAGCCCCATAGACTGCCATGGGAATCAATCCCAGCAGCATCTCCCGGAATCGAAGGCGCAGTGTGGCTTCCAACAGCGAAAAGGACAGAAGCACCATCAGAGGGGCTGCAACATGAACATGAAAATAGGTTCCTGCAATCAATCCTACCCCGTACAGCGGTGCCAGGAACAGCATCACCGTCAGAAAGGTCAGCATAACCGACACGGCTGCCACATATTTCAGCAGCACCGCCGCCCTGGGCAAGCTTTCGCGTTTGCCCAGAAGCATCTGTATTTCAAAAAATGCCGTTATCAGACAGGCGATTGCCGCCAGAATATTGGAATCGGTGGTAAAAAAGCGGAACGTCTCATAGCCGTGCTTCATCAGCAGACTTGGTTGTTCAAAAAAATAAGATACCACAATGTCGGCCGTTACCACGGCCACCAGCAGGTTCATCACAAGCGCAATTATCGTTCGTAGTTTGTTTTTCATACGATCACCACAAACGATTATATCACACTTTCCTCCGGGTAGCAACGAAGGATCCTGCATTTTTGCCTTTTTGAATACTATTCCCCAAAAAAATCATCAAAAATCGGCGGATATGATACTTGGTTCTTGTAGAAAAGTGTAGTATAATGTAGAGGTATGCGCCTGAAGAGAACAATATCTCAGAAAATGAACTATTTTGTATTTTTTGTTGATGAGGAGACAGAAAATGAAGCTTCACGGTATCAGAATTCCCCATAAAAAGAATACCGCCGACTGTCCGCCGGTGCGCCTGTCAGTGCCGGAAACGGTAGTGATCCCCATGTCGATGCACATCGGCAAAACAGCCATGACAACGGTGAAAAAGGGCGACCATGTGAAGGTGGGACAGCGTATCGGTGATGCGAGCGGCTTTTTTTCCTCGGATATCCACGCCAGTATATCCGGGACAGTACAGGCTATTGAAGAACGCACCGGCTGCAACGGTTCCCGCATTCCCTGTGTGGTCATTGCTTCCGACGGACTGCAGGAGCCCTTCGGAGGGCTGACACCTCCCGTGGTCAAGGACTTTGACGGTTTTATCAGAGCCGTCAAGGAAAGCGGCGTGGTGGGTCTTGGGGGAGCCGGCTTCCCCAGCTTTGTCAAATTGGGCGTCAAGGATCTTTCCCGGATTGAAACCGTGATTATCAACGCGGCAGAATGTGAACCCTATATCACCTCCGACACCCGAACGATGGTGGACAAGGGAGAATATGTGTTCCGCTGTATTGATATCATGCGTCGCTTCATGGGTGCCCGTCATTTCATTATCGGCATCGAAAACAACAAGCGGGAAGCCATCCGCGTCATGCAGAAGCTGGCTGCCGATACAGACGATGTAGAGGTATGTGTTCTTCCCTCCGTCTATCCTCAGGGAGGCGAAAAGGTACTGATTTATCACACCACCGGACGGGTTGTTCCCAGGGGAGGCCTGCCGCTGGATGTAGGCGTGATCGTTGCCAATGTCACAACCCTGGCATTTATTGCCGAATATATGGAAACCGGTGTTCCGCTGATCCAAAAATGCCTGACGGTGGACGGTTCCGCCGTCAAGGAACCGAAAAATGTCATCGCCCCCATCGGAATGCTGATAGAGGATCTGATCGAACAGGCCGGCGGACTGAAATGCGAGCCGAAAAAGGTGCTGTACGGAGGTCCCATGATGGGTATCAGTCTGCCCTCCATGCATGAGCCGGTGCTGAAAACCACCAATGCCGTCATTTTCATGGATGAAAAGGAAGCTCTTCCTCCTAAAACCACTCCCTGCATTTCCTGTGGTGCCTGTATAAGCCATTGCCCCTTCCGGCTGAATCCACGGGATATTGCCAAGACCTATCGTCTGGGAGACGTAAAGGCCCTGAAGGAGCTTTGTGTGGATATCTGCATGGAATGCGGATGCTGCGCTTATATCTGTCCGGCACACCGCCCGCTGGTACAAACCAATAAGCTGGGAAAAATCATGCTCAAAGAAGCTCTTGCCGCTGAAAAAAAAAAAAAAAAAGCAGGAAACGGAGGCAGTAATGCATGAGTAAGCTCATCTCGTCAGTTTCGCCGCATTTTTTCGGCACCCGGACGACCCGGAGGATCATGCTGGATGTCATCATCGCTCTGATGCCGGCAGCCGTGGCATCGGTCATTATATTCGGCTGGAAAAGTCTGCTCCTGATGGGAGTCTGTGTTGCCTCCTGTGTGGTCTGTGAATTCTTGTTTGAAAAACTCTGCCGGCGAGAAAATACCGTAGGGGATCTGTCCGCCGTAGTCACCGGACTGCTGCTTGCCTTTAATCTGCCGGTCGGTCTTCCTGTCTGGCAGGCGGTATTCGGCTGCGTCACGGCTATTATCGTGGTCAAGCAGCTTTTCGGCGGCATCGGTCAGAATTTTGCCAATCCTGCCATCACCGCCCGTATCGTTCTGATGACTGCTTTTTCCGGTACCATGACAACATGGACGATTCCTGTTACCAGACCGGATGCGGTTTCCTCGGCCACACCGCTGGCGGCGGCTGCCAAGGGGATGACCAATGCCATGCCGGATTATCTGAGTCTGTTCCTGGGCAATCACGGCGGTTGTCTGGGAGAAACCTGCAGCCTGGCATTGCTGTTGGGAGGCGGCTATCTGCTGATCCGCCGTGTCATCAGCTGGCATACCCCTGTTATTTTTGTGGCAACCGTAGCACTTTTGTCTCTGGCCTGCGGCAAGGATCCGCTGTATCAGATTCTTTCGGGAGGACTGCTGCTGGGGGCTTTGTTCATGGCGACCGATTACGCCACCACACCGGATACTCCCTGGGGAAAAGTGATTTTTGGATGCGGATGCGGTCTGATTACCGTCCTGATCCGTTTCTGGGGAAATCTGCCGGAGGGTGTCTCCTTCTCCATTCTGCTGATGAATATTCTCACCCCCTATATTAACCGGCTGACCCGGCAGAAGCCTCTGACGGGGGGTGCCAAAACGTGAAAGAAATCCTGAAACCCATTCTGGTTCTGGCACTGATCTGTCTGGTTGTCACCGCTACGCTGGCTGCCGTCAATCAGCGGACGCAGCCTGTGATTCAGGCGGCAGAGGAAGCAGCAGCGGCGGCGGCACGTTCAGAAGTACTGCCGAATTCCACGGAATTCCAGAAAATTCAGCTTTCTTCCCTTCCCGAAGGCGTCACAGAGGTCTATCGGGGCAGTGAAGGAACCGGCTATGTCATTCTGGCGCAGGCAAAGGGCTACGGCGGTCCGATCAAAATTATCTGCGGCATCCGTCCCAACGGCACCCTTGCCGCCGTCAAGACTCTTTCCCATAGCGAAACCAACGGTGTCGGCACAAAGGTTGTAGACAATAACGCCGACTATCGGAAACGGTTCACCGACACCAATCAGCAAACCTATACCGGGATTGATGCCGTGACGGGCGCTACCGTTTCTTCCAACGGCTACCGCAAGGCCATCGGAGCAGCCTTTGAAGCATTCCGGATGATCAAGGAGGCAGAACATGAAAACGCTCAATAATTTCAAAAAGGGCATTATCAAGGAAAACCCTGTTCTGGTACTGGTACTGGGCACCTGCCCCACACTGGCAACCTCCACCAGTATCATCAATGCCCTGGGAATGGGTGTTGCTGTCACCTTTGTTCTGACCTTTTCCAATATTCTGATCTCCGCCCTGCGGAAAATCATTCCCGATAAGGTGCGGATTCCATGTTATATCGTTCTCATTGCCGGTCTGGTCACCGCTGTGCAAATGCTGGTCAAAGCGTATCTGCCTGCTTTGGATAAATCTCTGGGCATCTATCTGCCGCTGATCGTCGTCAACTGCATCATTCTGGGACGGGCGGAAATGTATGCCAGCAAAAACAAGGTCTTTGACTCCGCTGTAGACGGTCTTGGCATGGGCATCGGCTTTACGCTGGCATTGTTTCTGATGGCCAGCATCCGTGAGGTCTTCGGCAACGGAACCTTCTTTGATATGCCCCTTCCGGTTCTGACGGATAATAAGATTTCCATTCTCACCATGGCGCCTGGCGGCTTCTTTGTCTTTGGTCTGCTGATTGCCGCCGTCAACAAATTCGGCAAGCACCCGGCGGCAAAAAAGAATTTCGGCTGCACCGGCTGTCCTCATGCTGCTGCCTGCGGCAAGGACGGCTGTGAAGTGAAAAAGGAGGCAGAGGTGAATGACTAATCTCATCATTATTCTCCTTTCCGCCATCTTTATCAACAACTATGTACTTTCCAAGTTTCTGGGCATCTGTCCCTTTCTGGGAGTTTCCAAAAAATTCAATTCCGCCTTCGGCATGAGTCTGGCAGTGATCTTTGTCATGCTGATTGCCACAGCCGTCACCTGGCCGATGCAACGGTATCTGCTTGATCCCAACCAGCTGGGCTATCTGCAGACCATTGTGTTTATTCTGGTCATTGCCGCCGTAGTGCAATTGGTGGAAATTGTCCTCAAACGCTATCTTCCCTCTTTGCATAAGGCACTGGGCGTTTATCTTCCTCTGATTACCACCAACTGTGCCGTGCTGGGCGTAACCATTCTGAATCTGGATCAGGGCTATTCCTTTGCGGAATCCATAGTCAATTCCCTGGGCAGCGGACTGGGCTTTATGCTGGCCATGATTATGTTTTCCGGCGTGCGTTCCACCATGGAGGGCAGCGATATTCCGGCAAGCTTCAAGGGACTTCCCATTACCCTGGTAGCCGCCGCCATTACTTCCCTGTCCTTCCTGGGCTTTGGCGGAGTCATTGAAAATCTGTTTGCATAACGGAGGGATAAGGACATGGAACAAATCATTGCGGCAGTCATTCCGGTAGTCATTATTGGCGTGATCTGTGCCGCCGTACTGGTAATTGCCTCCAAGCTGATGGCTGTCAAGGAGGACGAGCGTTTTCCAAAAATCCGGGAATGTCTGCCCGGTGCCAACTGCGGCGCCTGCGGATTTGCCGGATGTGACGGCTATGCCAAGGCTTTATGCGGGCAAAAGGACACTCCTGCCAATTTATGCGTACCGGGAGGCAAAGATACCGCCCTTCAATTGAGTGAAATTCTGGGGATAGAGTGCAAGGACGTTGAAAAGCTGACTGCCTTTGTTCACTGCTCCGGCGACTGTCATAAAACCGAGGACAAGTCCGAATACAGGGGATTATACGGCTGTAAAGCCGCAAAGCTGGTTTTTGGCGGACAGAAAACCTGTTCCTTTGGCTGTATGGGGCTGGGAGACTGTGCATCGGTTTGCCCACAGGGTGCCATTTGCATCACTGAGGGAATTGCCCGGGTAAATCCACGGCTTTGCATCGGCTGCGGATTATGTACCAAAGCGTGTCCCAACCATCTCATCACCCTGCTGCCGGAGCATCAGGCGGCCGCTGTCTGCTGCAACAACAAAGAAAAGGGTGCTCAGACAAGGAAAATCTGCGCGGCAGGCTGCATCGGCTGCAAAAAATGCGAACGTACCTGTCCTCTGGGAGCCGTCAAGGTCATTGATAATGTTGCCGTCATTGACTCCTCCCTGTGCAAAGACTGTCCCGATCCCGGCATTTGTGTCAAAGGCTGCCCCGTAAAGGCAATCACAGAGCTAATGTTTTGACCGGAAGAACGCTTTGCCAAGTCAAAAGTTTTCGCTCAAGCCTTTTTCAAAAGGCTTGCAGGGTCCAGGGACAGCGTCTCTGGGCGCACTCCGCAGAGT
>CACYCV010000107.1 GCA_902772955.1 uncultured Ruminococcus sp. | reverse complement strand
TCATCAGAGCTTTCCTCATCAGAGCTTTCCTCGTCAGAGCTTTCATCATCGGAGCTTTCCTCATCAGAGCTTTCTTCGTCAGAACTTTCCTCCGTAGAGGATTCCTCCACAGCGGCATAGGAATCAATGACTTCATCCATATCCTTCTTGGCCTGTTCAATCAGCTCTTCGATATCCTTGATGGTTTTGGCTTCAAAGAGAACGCCGGAATACACCTTTTTCTTGGTGTCATATTTGCCGTAGTAATCCTGGGTAGATTTAATATCTTCCTTGGCTCTCTTGCGGTAGTCCGCGCTGGTGATGCTGGAATAATCCATAGAATCCGCATATTCCACCACCGTATTATAGGCAGCAACCTTTTCATCCATCAGACCGGGCTGTTTGATTTTGTAGTTCAGCTTGTAGTCTCCATCCGCCTGCTGATAGGTCTGGGTTTCAAAGTTGAAGACCACACTCTCCCACTTGGCACCGTCCACCATAACGGTAATCTTGATTTCATCGTTGATGGCATCCTTGGGATCAAGGGTAACGTTGACACTGGTACCCTCTCCTGGAATCACACTCTGATCAAACAGCACCACATTGGTACCGTTCGGCTCGTTGCGGATCACCTTGACAGCGATTTCGGCATATTCCTCCTCGGGCAGCGGCACCGTATAGTTCATAGCCTTGCGGACCAGACTGCCGTCGCTGACCAGAATGGTTACCTTGCGTTTTTCCTCCAGACGATTGCCGGGAAGGGGATCGGTACCCACCACGATGCCGGCATCCAGGGCACTGGCCACGGTCTGTCTCTCGGTCTTGAATTTCAGAATTTCCAGATTGGCCTTGGCATTTTCAAAGGTCAGACCCTCCACGGAGGGAATTTCCACATACTCAGGCGCATTTCCGGCACTGACAATCAGGGTAATGGTGGTATCCGGATACTGCTCGGTTCCCTCCTGGGGTGTACAATCCACCACCTTGCCTTCGGGAATGTTGGACTGATAGACACGCTGCACGTCTACATCAGCCGTAAATCCCTTATTCTTGATTTTGTCCAGTGCCTCTTCCTCGGTATAATTCTTGACCTTCGGCACGGTGATGGGCTTTTTGTTGGTGTAGACAACCAGCTCAATGGGTGTCTGCTCCCGGACTTTTTTAGAGCCGGCCTGCACACTCTGACCGACAACGGTATCAATCGGGGTATTCTCGTCAATGACATAATCCGTATTGGTATCCTTATTGACGTGCTTGATGGTCAGCTTATAGGTATTTCCGTATTTCTCCATGGCCTCGGAGTAGCTCATGCCCACAAAATTGGGCACATCCTCGATTTTTTTCTCATTATTTTTATTCAGATTCTGGAACAGCAGGACAAAGAAAACAATCAGTGCCGTCAGCACCAGCACGCTGATCAGAACCGTCAGCCATTTCACCACTGCTCCGGAACGGTTAGAAACGGTTTCCTCCTCCGGATGATAGGTCTGGCTCTCATAAGCGGGGGGGTCCTTGGGCTTAGCCACCGGTGCGGCGCCGATTTTTTCCACATATTTGGTGGGAGAACCGTCCTCAAAATAGTTGTAGGCAAAATGAATGGAGGGATCCCTGCGGAACATCTCAATGGCATCCAGCATTTCCCGGGCGCTCTGATAGCGCTGTCTGGGTTCCTTCCGCATAGCCCGCAGGGTGATTTCCTCCAGACCCTCAGGCACATTTTCGTTGATTTCCCGCAGGGGCTTCGGCTCTGCCTGAAGCTGCATAATTGCCACGGAAACAGCGCTGTCCGCATCAAAGGGCAGCTTGCCGGTGAGCATCTCATAGAGCATCACACCCACCGAATAAATATCCGCCTTGCCGTCCGTCACCCCGCCTCTGGCCTGCTCGGGAGCAATATAATGCACAGAGCCGATGGCTTTGTCGGTCATGGTACGGGTCTCGTTATTGGAGAAGCGGGCGATTCCAAAGTCCGTCACCTTAATGGTTCCGTCCTGCAACAGCATAATATTCTGGGGCTTGACGTCCCGATGGACAATCCCCTTTTCATGGGCATGCTGCAGTGCCTGGAGAATCTGCACCGTAAAGTGAACAGCCTCCTTCCAGGGAATCACATCCTGCTGGCCGATATATTCCTTTAAGGTAATGCCGTCAATATATTCCATGACGATATACTGAATCCTGTCTCCGAAGCTCACGTCATACACCTTGACGATATTGGGATGGGACAACACAGCGATTGCCTTGGATTCATTTTTAAAGCGGCGGATAAACTCCTCGTTTCCCAGAAACTCATCCTTGAGAATCTTGATGGCAACGGTTTTGTCATCCAGATTGTCATGAGCCTTATAGACCATGGCCATACCGCCCACACCGATCAGTTCCTGTATTTCATAGCGTCCGTCCAGCCTTTTGCCGGTATATTTATCCATTCGAGTAAACTCCTTTCTCCTGAGGCTCAGTCAGCAATGACTGCAACGGTAATATTATCGCTGCCGCCTGCCTGCTTGGCAGCCTCAATCAGGGCTGTCACCAGCGCATCTCCGTCCTTTTCCCCCATCATGCCGCAAAGCTCCTCATCGCTGAAGTAGCCGGACAATCCGTCCGTACAGATCATCAACCGGTCACCCTCTTCCAGTGCGCCTGTGTTGTAGTCTGTCACCAGCACAGGTTCCACGCCCAGGGCTCTGGTAATGATGTTCCTGTTGGGATGGACACGAGCCTCATCCTCTGTGATTTTACCTGCCGTTACCAGCTCCTGCACCACGGAATGGTCCGTAGTGACACGGGTCATTCTTCCTTCATGCCAGAGATAAGCACGGCTGTCTCCTGCATGGACAAAATGGTAGCGTCCGTTTTCCGCCACAGCGCAGACAACGGTGGTGCCCATACCATAAAGGGAGGGATCCTTGAGGGACATATCAAAGACCCGAAGATTGGCCTGCCCCACGGCATCCTCCATCAACTCCCGCAGGTCTTCGGGGGGCAGATTGTCCTGATATTGTTCCGTGAGAATTCCGGCAATGGTTTCGGTCGCCACACTGCTGGCTGTACAGCCGCCGTTAGCGCCTCCCATGCCGTCACAGACCACTGCCCAGACCGCATGATCAGAAAATTCGCCTGTCATGCAGTAGTCCTGATTGGAATCCCGCATCAGCCCTATATCACTTCCGGAATAAACCCTCATTCTGTTTGTTCCTCCTTTAAATGCGCCCGCCGCAGCTGGCCGCATGACGCATTGATATCGCTTCCGAGTGTCCGGCGGACCGTCGCCGTGATGCCTGCCTTTTCCAGCACAGCAATAAAGCGATGGATCCTGTCCTGACAGCTCTTGCGGTAACCCGTACCGCCAACGGTATTGACGGGGATCAGATTGACATGGCACAGCATCCCCTTAAGTCTGGACGCCAGCTCCGATGCATGGGCATCACTGTCGTTGACGCCATCGATCATAGCATATTCAAACGAAATTCTGCGTCCTGTTTGTCTGATATATTCCCGACAAGCCTGCAAAAGCTGGCCGATCCCATATTTTCGGTTCACCGGCATAGTCCGGCTGCGGATCTGATCATTGGGGGCATGCAGCGACACCGAAAGGGTCAGCTGCAGCTTCCGCTCCGCTAAATCATAGATTCTGGGCACCAAGCCGCAGGTAGAAAGGGAAATATGCCGCATCCCGATGTTCATCCCGTCAGGATGACTGACAAGTTCCAGAAAACGCAGAACGTTTTCATAATTATCCAATGGCTCACCCATGCCCATCAACACGATATTGGAAATCCGGATACCGGCATCCTCCTGCTCGGCGCGAAGCTGTGCCAGCATTTCAGAGGCTGTCAGATTCCGTGAGAAACCGCTCTGACCGGTAGCGCAGAAGGTACATCCCATCTTGCAGCCTACCTGAGTGGAGATGCAGCTGGTATATCCGTGGTGATACTGCATCAGCACAGACTCCACTGCCTCTCCGTCTTGAAACGAAAGCAGATATTTCCTTGTACCATCATAATCCGAAATTAATTTTTTTTCAATAGCCGCGCATGAGATATAGTAATTCTGTATAAGTTGTTCCCTTAATTTCTTGGAAACATTGGTCATTTCATCAAAGGATTTCACGCCATTCTGAACCCACCCAAAGACCTGAGACGCGCGATAGGCAGGTTCTCCCCATTGCTTCAGCGCTTCCTGCAGTTCCTCCCGGGTCATAGAACCGATATCCTTCAACATGGCATTCACTTCCTTTGAAAAAGACTGATATAAAAGCCGTCCGTCCCATGCAGGGAGGGAAACAGCGTCAATTCATAGCTTTCTTCCGAAAGTCCCCGGGGAAAGTTTTCCGGCAGCGGCAGCTTCAGTGGGCGATACTCCTCATGCTCCCGCAGAAACCGGGCGGCATTGCGGTTGTTTTCCTCCGGGTTCAGGGTGCAGGTGGAATACACCAGGGTTCCGCCGCTTTTCACAAAGCGGGACGCCTGACAGAGAATCCGGTACTGCACCTCCGGCAGGGCAGTCACGCCCGGGTCAGGCTTATAGCGCAGCTCCGGCTTTCGGCGGAGGATTCCCAGTCCCGAACAGGGCACATCACACAGCACTCTGTCCGCCTGAAAGGGAGCTTCCCATTCGGCCGCATCACAGGGGCAGGTACTGATAATATGAATTCCCAGTCGCTGAGCGCCGCTTTGCACCAGACCAAGTCTGGCTTCATAGAGATCGCAGGCAAGAATTCTGCCCTGATCCCGCATCCGTTGAGCGCAGGTAAAGCTTTTGCCGCCGGGAGCACTGCACACATCCAGAAGGGATTCACCCGCCTGAGGATCCAGTACCCTGCAGCAAAGCTGAGAAGCCAAATCCTGAACGTGAAAGAGTCCTTCCTGATAGGCGGCAAGCTGCTCCACCGCACCGGTATGGGTCAGCAGCAGACAGTCCTCCGGCCATTCCGGTGCCTGCACTCCTACCCCCTCCTGCTGCAGCCGTTCCTGCAGGGCTCCGGCAGTGGTTCTGAGGGTATTGACCCTCACACAAAGCGGAGGTCTGCCCGCCAGGGAAGACAGCAGTCCCAGGGTAAGCTCCTCTCCATAGCTGCTGCGCCAGAGACGGACAATTTCTTCCGAACAGGAATAGCGCACGGCATAATATTTATTCTTCCCTTTTTTTGGGTCAGGCAAACGTGGTTTTTCCTCTTTTGCCGCCGACCGAAGCACCGCATTGACGAAGCCGGCCGCTTCCGGCAGGTGATTGGTCTTACAAAGAGCCACCGTTTCATGGACGGCTGCCGCATTCCGCACTCCATCAGCAAAATAGAGCTGGTACAGTCCAAGACGCAGCAGCACCGTTACGGCAGGATCTAACGAAGGAAGGGGTCTTTGTGAACGAATAGCAATATTATAGTCCAGCAGCATCTGATGCTCCAGCACGCCATAAAACAGTGCCGATGCAAAAGCCTTATCCCTTGCGGAAAGTCCGCTTTTTCCCAGCGCGGCATCCAGCGTCAGATTAGAATAGGCGTGGTCCCTTTCCACCCGCATCAGTGCCTGATAGGCTGTCTGTCTTGCTGTTTCACTCATTTTTCTCCCTCACATCCTGATGGTTCATTTCGTGACATTATTCTCACAGCAGTTTACGCTGCCGT
The DNA here is from genome assembly GCA_902772955.1 of uncultured Ruminococcus sp. Lineage (GTDB taxonomy): Bacteria > Bacillota > Clostridia > Oscillospirales > Acutalibacteraceae > UBA1213. The sequence continues at coordinate 24 of CACYCV010000107.1, read as the reverse complement.
GAATCGTTCTTCCGGTTATCATGC
>CACYCV010000106.1 GCA_902772955.1 uncultured Ruminococcus sp. | reverse complement strand
AGTGCGCGGCGGTACGATCGTGGGAGATCACGATGTGATCTTTGCGGGAGAGGACGAAGTCATCACACTTTCCCACAGAGCATACAGCCGCGCCGTTTTCGGCAAAGGCGCGGTCGAGGCCGCAAAATACCTGGCCGGCAAGCCTGCAGGACTTTACACCATGCATGACGTCCTTGCGTAATAATCGTAAGAGGTAACTATGAGATTACGCCCATGTATCGATATTCACGGAGGCCGCGTCAAGCAGATCGTAGGCGGGTCGATCAGGGAAGGGCAGGCTGTAAAGGAAAATTTCGTCTCTGAAAGGGATGCCGCCTATTACGCATCGCTCTACCGCGAAAGAGGTCTTGCGGGCGGCCATATCATCCTGCTCGACAGCGCTTCAGCCAATCCTGCTGCTTATGAGGCGGACCGCATTCAGGCTCTTTCCGCCCTTGCGGCATATCCCGGCGGTATGCAGATCGGGGGCGGGATCACTCCGGAAAATGCCGGACAGTATCTGGATGCCGGCGCCTCCCATGTCATTGTGACCTCCTATGTTTTTCACGGCGGCACACTTGACGAGGAGCGTCTTCGGAAAATGAAAGACGCTGTCGGCGCAGAAAGGCTTGTGCTCGATCTGAGCTGCCGGATGCTTGCCGCCCCGGAAGGGGAAAAGGGAGAGCGTCATTTAGCCGGTACGGAATCCGGCCTTGTGCCTGCTGCAGCAGGCCGGTATGCCGTCGTTACGGACCGATGGCAGAAATTTACCCGGTGGATCATCACACAGGAGAATCTGCTGGCCCTCTGCCGCCATTGTGACGAGTTTCTTATTCACGCGGCGGATGTCGAAGGAAAACGCGGCGGTATCCAGGAGGAGCTGGTGGGCATTCTCGGCACATTCTGCCGCTCGACGGGGTTTCCCGTCACATATGCCGGCGGTGTCCATAAGACGCAGGACCTTGCCCGCATTGCCGCCCTCTCGGGAGCCCGCATGGATGTCACTGTCGGCAGTGCCCTGACTATCTTCGGAGGAAACCTGGACCTTGACGAACTCGCGGCTGAAGCCGCATCTTTTACACTATAATCAGAAACTCTGAACGCAACAAAGCCGGCACATTTTGATGTACCGGCTTTTGCTGAGCATTTAAAACATATTTCACATCCTCTGTCCCTGACCGGGACTGAAGCGTGACGGACAGCTGTCAATTACTCAATTACTGCTGCCGTATTTTTAATCGCCAAATGGCTCCCTGATCTGTCAGATCTTGGTTACGTTGACGGCCTGAGGACCTTTCTGACCCTGTACGACGTCGTACTCAACAGCTTCGCCCTCTTCGAGAGACTTGAATCCCTCCTGATTGATTCCGCTGAAATGCACAAATACATCATTACCTTCAGAATCGGAAATAAATCCAAAACCTTTCTGGTTATTGAACCACTTGACAGTTCCTTTGCTCATTACTGGCACCTCCAAAAACAAAACTGAAATTATATGTAATATGCACAAAAGAAATAATGTTCAACACCCATTTGTGCAATGAATTCAACATAACACAAGTAATGACAAAAGTAAAGTAGAAATTTGTTGCAATACTGATTGCTCCCTGCATAGACATATTTTAATAAATGTACTAATAAAAATAATAAAAAAGCCAACTTCTTTACTTCACAGTTTTAAAATGTTAAAATAAGAAAGTCGGTTAGAGTTCATTATTCCATGGGGGGTTACATGAATAATAAAATCAGAACAGAAGCAGTCAGACATCTTTTTGAAGCAATCCTGACGTTGGAGAATGAAGAGGAATGTTTTGAGTTTTTTGAGGATCTGTGCACGGTCAATGAATTATTGTCCCTTTCCCAGCGCTTTGAAGTTGCTTCCATGCTCAAGAAAAAGGACACTTATTTAAAGATAGCAGAGAAAACAGGTGCGTCCACTGCTACGATCAGCCGTGTGAACCGCTCTCTGAATTACGGCAATGACGGCTATACTATGGTTTTTTCCAGAATGAAATCTTACAACCAGAATCCTGACTAAGAAAAATGAGTATCACAAAAAACGGTAAAAACAGAATATTGCCTTTATTGGTTTTTATAGGAGGGGTGCTGGTCTATCTTCTTGCAGTCCTTCCTTTTTT
>CACYCV010000105.1 GCA_902772955.1 uncultured Ruminococcus sp. | reverse complement strand
GTTTTCATACAAAATTGCACTTCTGGAAGCGGATCAGAACGCATATATCTATACGAAAATATATACAAGATTCCGAATCATCGGAACTGTCCTGATACTGGCCATATTGATAGCGACAAAAAGATATATCGTTTTTCTGGGTGCAAATATTCTGCTGGTCATTGCAACGAACGCGTATGCATCGCATGTGGTCAATCAAAAATACTCCTATCTTGACAAAAAAGAAAGACTTCCGATAGAAGAACGCGCGCAGATCTTCAGTAATGTCCGCAATATTTTTGTCAAGCAGTTTGCAGGCCGTGTAGTAGATTCCACGGATAATCTTCTGATTTCCACTTTGGTCAGCACGCTTCTTGTTGGTTATTACGCCAACTATTTAGTGGTAATCGGTGTCTTTAAACAATTGGCGGATAAAATGATGTCTGCTGCTTTGGCGAGTATGGGAAATTTATTCGTCACAGAGAGGACAGAAAGCAAAGTTAAAATACTTACGCGGCTTACTTTTGTTTTTTACGTATTCGCCAGTATCGCATCTGTTGGTGTATTTGCCTGTGTTCAACCGTTTATAAAGCTTTGGCTGGGTGAAGAATACCTTTTGGACTATGCAGTCGTTGCGGTTCTGTGCGTTTTATTAGTCACGCAAATCACCTGCAAGCCGCTGTCATCAGCCATGCATCTGAGTGGTTTTTTTGACATCGGACGCAACATTTCTTTTGTAAGTGCATTAGTGAACCTGGTTGTGTCTATCGTACTTGGAAAAAAGATCGGAATGATCGGAATCTTTATAGGGACTATGTGCACATATATAATTGAAATTATAACGAAAGTGCACTACCTGTTTAAACTGTATTTCAAAGAGGATTCATTTCGATATGTGTGCTTTTGGCTCAGGATGCTGCTGGTCTTTATCGTGGAAATGGCAGCCGTTTATTTCATTAACCTGCATCTGAGTTTCTCTGCACTTCCGGCTTTTGTTTTTAATGGCTTTTTATCTGCACTTCTTACATTCGTTATGATTACGCTTGTATTTGGCAGATCAGATGCATACTTATATTCAAAAGAATTAATCATGCGGCATATAAAAAAGTACTTGAGGAAAACGTTTTAAGGGGAGAATCTGGTGAAAGTTTTATTGGTAAATAAGTTTCAGTATTTAAAAGGCGGATCGGAGACCTATTATTTCTCGCTTGGAGACCTGCTTGAAAAAAGAGGACATCAGGTAATCTGGTTTTCCATGAAAGACGAGCGGAATCTTCCCTGTGCACAGAGCAAATACTTTGTAAATCATGTGGATTTCAATGCTTCCGGCAATCCAGTAAAAACCGCAGGGGCGGCACTGCACGTCCTCTATTCTCGTGAAGCGGGCAGAAAATTCGCCCGCCTTCTCGACGATGAAAAACCAGATATTGTGCACCTGAATATTTTTCAAAGCCAGCTGACAGGAGCGCTTGTTGAAGAGGCATACAAACGTCAAATTCCGATTGTCTATACCGCTCATGACTTAAAGTCTGTCTGCCCCAATTATTTGATGATGCATCACCAGAAGACCTGTGAAAAATGTCTGGACGGACACTACTGGCACTGTTTCGCGAATTGCTGCATGAAAGCTTCCAGAGCAAAAAGTCTGCTTGCATCCCTGGAAGCCTATGTATATAAACAGAGAAAAACCTATCAGAAGATAGATTATGTTATCACGCCTTCCTTCTTCTACAAAAAGAAACTGGAAGAGGCAGATGTCTTCCGCTGTCCGATTGAACATGTCAGGAATTTCCTCCCTGCGGGAACAGCCTATGAGGAAGGTTCCCGCGGAAACTATTTCCTGTATTTTGGCCGGCTGAGCAGAGAAAAGGGGATTCGGACACTGATAAAAGCATTCAGCAAAGCGCATATCGGGGAGAAACTGTATATCGTCGGATCGGGCCCGGAAGAAGAAGAGCTCCGATGGATGGTAAAAAGCATCGGAATGGAGGACAGGATCCTTTTTCTTGGCTTTAAAACAGGAACTGAACTGAAGGAGATTGTAGCAAATGCTCTTTGTGTTTGTCTCCCCAGCGAATGGTATGAGAATGGGCCGTACAGTATCCTGGAGGCACAGGCGCTGGGCAGGCCGGCAATTGTCTCTGATTTTGGAGGACTGCCGGAACTTGTCGAAGACGGCAGGACAGGATATTTAACAAAGGCAGGGAACGTTTTGGATTTGACGGAAAAAATCCGGGAAATGTCATATTCTCAAATGGATTCCGCTTATATATCCGATAAGGCAGCCCAGGCATATTCTGCGGACCTGTATGCGGATCACATTGTCGGATTATACGAGAAACTGATTTCCTGAGAACCGGATATGAATCCGGTTATGAATTACATGCTGGCATAAGGAGAATTCCCAAGGTTCAGCAGAGAGCTATCAATAGTCTTGCAGAAAGACGATAAAACAGAAGGTAATCCATATGACTATTACAACAACCGGATATTATTCCACTGGTTCTTCTGCGGTATATGATCTTTTGCGTGAGTACAGTCCCTGCACAGTGGAACGAAACAGAAATAATTCCATTGAACATATTTTTTTGTATATGCCAAATGGTCTTTTTGATCTTGAAGATAAGCTGCTCATCGGCAACAGTATTCACAGGTCGGATGAGGCGATGAATGCGTTCTATCAGGCGATGAAAGACTTATATGAGAACAATTATCAGGTTTTCGGCAATTATAAAAAACGTTATGGGAAACGTTTTATGGCAGCTGTAGAAAATCTGATTGAAGATCTGACTGAATTCAGGATTAAGGGCAGCTGGTATTATGATAATGAAATGAAGTTCTCCCTTGCACATACGGTGGCCAGTACACTTCATATGATTTGTAAACAACCGGTTAATGCAAATTTCTTTGAAAATATACACCACAGGGGAAAATACAGTGACAACATCACAAGATATGCTTTCCCCACAGAAGAGGTTTTTTATCAGAAAGCATCTGCCTTTATTCGAGAGTTTTTTTCTATGGTACAGGGGAACAGCCAGGGAGTGCTTCTTCTGGATCATCTGATCCTTCCTCACAATGCTTTCCGGCTTCCCCGGTATCTGGGAGCTGACGAACTGAAAGTTATTATCGTGGATAGGGATCCTCGGGATGTATATATTGATATCAGAAAGAGACAGGAAAGAACCGGAGAAATACCGCCGGTTCCTTCAGATCCCAAAGATTATGTCAGATTCTGGGATGCTTTGCGGGATTCAGAGAGAATGGTTCAGCAGCCTGAACAGGTTCTTCGAATACAATATGAAGATCTGTTCTGTAAGTATGAAGAAACGGTTTCGCTTATTGAAGGATTCTGTGGGTTTACCCCTGACCAGCATAAATATCCCGGTCGGTTTTTCAATCCGTCAATGTCAAAAAAATATATACACCAATATAAAGCAGGCGCTGACCGGACGACAACAATCAAGTATATTGAAGATAATCTTCAGGAATATCTGTACAAAGCCTGATAGAATTTTCAGCCGGGTTCATAATATGCTCCACGATATTATATGGAAGGGAAATGGTGTTTAGTGCATATAAATACCATACAAGATAACAGACATGCAAATCAACAGAAAATATTTGTTTCTTTTAGTCAATTTCATTATGCTTACCGGAATGATACTGAGCGGAACAGATTTTTTCCTGGCAGGTACGGCGGCAAAAATTAAATATCTGTTTATGCTGTACTGTCTGATTGATATTCTGCAATACAGAAAAAACAGTCTCAGTCTGAATCTGGGTATTTTGTTCATGATACTGACTATGTATGTCCTGTTATGGAGATATGTTTTTGTCAATCCGGATATGAATACATATATTTCTGCTCATACATCAATCATGATTTATTATTTGCTTTTACTGATTCCTTCAGCCCAGGAAGTTCTGCATTATCGGTGTATCAGAGAATATACAATTACGTCGTGTGCCGCTCTTTTGTTAACATTGTTTATACAGGTAATAACGCATAGAAACGAGTGGATATTAAACCCTGTATTCGCAGTTCGCTCCTTTATTGGACATAATATTGTGCGCTCAAATTTTGGCTTTTTACATCCGAATTATGTTGGGAACATGTGTTTCCTGGTTATTTCCCTCCTGTTCATAATTTATCTGGAGTTTTCGGATAATCCGTT
>CACYCV010000104.1 GCA_902772955.1 uncultured Ruminococcus sp. | reverse complement strand
TTCCGGATATACTTTCCCTGAAAAAGGAACAGCCTAAGGAAACAAAGTCTCCCGCCGGAACCGAAGCGTCCGGGAAGCCTTCTGCAGCGCCGGAGGAAATCCCGGATAGTTTATCCCTGACAAAGGAGCAGCCCAAAGAAACAAAGGCCTCTCAGAAAACCACAGTACATCCGTCTTTGACTGAGGAAGAATCCCTTTCAGGAACAAACGAATCTGCCGGAAAGGATCAGGAAGAGTTTTCTTCCGGGAAACAGCCCGATATTTCAGAGGAAAATGTCATATATTCTGCCCCTGCCCGCCATTCCCTTCCGGCACCTGCCGCGAAACCGGCTTCCACCGGACAGCCGACTGAGAAAACCGGGCGTGAGCGTCATAAAAAGGAGTTGCCTGCATTTGATATTTTTGCCGAATTCGCCAAGGAACAGCGTGAACGTGAAAAAGAACAAGCTTACCGGCAAACCAAAAGCATCTCTCCGGAACAGGAGAACAAACCTGTCATAAACAGTGCAATGTCTGCTGCAGAAAAGGAAGAAACTTCCGGCAGTTCTATAGATAAGGAATCGTCCACAGTTGATTCTACACAATCCGTTAAGGAGGATACCAGCTCTCAGAAGGAACCGGAAGAACAGCCAGCAATTTCCGATCAGAAAAAAACCGACCCGCAGGAAATCAATTCTGCATCCGAACCTCGTCCAGCGGCAGCCGTTTCCGTTCCGATGGCCTATCAGCCTGTCGGAATGCCCGGTCGGTCCTTCCGGGATCTGGTAACGGATCTCCACACGAAACCCGCCCATGCATCAGAGCAGGACACCGCCGATCTGAACGAAGCGGAGAAATCTCACTGTATGGAAAATGCCGAACAAACCCAGGAACCTATTGGGGAGGATGCTGTATTGACAGCCGATGATCTTCCCGGAGGAGAGGGGATCCGGATCATTCCCTGGGAGGTGCCCAGACAGCCAAAGCCTGAGCAGGCGGAACCGGAAAACCTGATCTATGATGCACCGTCTCTTCCCGAGGAAGAACAAACGGCGGAAAAGGATCTGACAGAAGGACAGTCAGACAGCGTTACATACCATTACAGTAATGCGGTGCCTTTTGTGGTGATGGCAGGCAAGTTTACCAGAACCCTTCGTGGGGAATATGAAGCTGCCAGACGATTCCGTACAACCGGAAAATCCACATCTCCCGCTTCTGCGCCTGTACCGGCTTCTTCTCCTGCACCCGCTGCAGAGCCCGTGTCTCAGGCAGCAGCACCGTTACCTGACGGAAAATCTTCACCAAGAGCAGCGGCAAAGCCAAAAGCAAAGGAACCACCGCTTCCGGCAAAACCTGCAGAAAAAAAGGAGCCGAGACCGTTTCCGCATCCAGACAAACCATCTGTTGCACCCAAAAAGCCGGTCGAACCTCCTGCGGCTCCTTCTCATGGACCCGCCGCGCCGCTTCTGGCAAAGGCGATCCTCCCGGAGGTGCAGACGGAGAAGGAACAGCGGAAACCAGAAAAAAAGAAAAAGCCTTTCCTCTCCAAATCCGAAAAGCATAAGGCTGCCAAACAAAAAAGAAATCAGAAGAGATTTCATTTCAAGGAACTGTTTAACGGTGAGGAAGAATTTGATCCCGATGACCTTCTCAACGAATCGGAGCCCAAACCGCAGCTGGATGATTACGGCGAGGAAGCGGATGCGGAAGCAATCGGTACGGAAATTTCCTCCAATTTTCAGGCCGTATTTGCCCGGACCCTGGTTTTGCTGGGTACTACTGTTGCTTCGATTGTTTTGGCACTTTTTGCACAATGTACCAGCCTGTTCAGTGAAACGGTACGGAACGGCTGGCTCTGGTTTGCCGTAATCAGTTTTCTGATTTTCAGTGTGGCAGTCGTAGCTTCCAGAAATCCGATTGTCAACGGACTGATGAGTCTGCGCCACTGGAAGGGTAACTCCGATACGGCGGTTGCAATCGCTTCCGTTGCTGCTGCCATGCAGGCTGTGACGGCTTTGTTTACCCCAGATGTCTATCTCAGCGGCAGAATTCACCTTTACACGCCTCTTGTCATTCTGGCACTGTTTTGTAATTCCTTAGGTAAGCTTCTCATTATCACCAGAACGCATTATAATTTCAATTTCCTGATCAAGCCTTATCCCAAATTTGCCGGAAAAATCTTTACCGACAAGAATAATGCGGAAAAAATGGCCAGTGAGCTGCCGACTCATAAGGCAATAATCGCCTATACCAAACGATCCAAGTTTATGAGCAATTTCCTGCAGCTTTCCTATGCCCCTGATCCCAGTGAAGATCTGGCGGCCTTTCTCGCGCCCTGGACAACACTGATTGCCGTTGGCTGCGGCGTTGCTTTTGGCTTTGTCAGCGGCAATTTTCTGAGTGGAGTGTCTTCCTTTGTCCTGACGGCGTTCATGAGCGTTCCGATGATTTCACTGCTGGCGGTCAATATCCCGTTGAGAAGACTGTGCAAATCAACCCTTCGCAGCGGAGCTATGATTACCAGCTATGAAACCGTCAAACAGTTCTGCGATACCAATGCGATTATGATTGACTCGTCTCATCTGTATCCTAAGGGATCTGTTACCCTTAGCGGCATGAAATCCTTCAAGCAAAGTAAGCTCAACGAAGCCTTGCTGGCAGGCGCATCGATTATGTATGCCATCAACGGCACTCTGATCCATGTCTTTGAAAACATCGTGCAGTGCAGCAAAGATTTGCTTCCTAAGGTAGAAAATGTGATTTATGAGGATGGCAGGGGTCTTGTTGGCTGGGTCAAGGGACAGCGTGTGATGATCGGTAACAGGGAATTGCTGAAGGCGCACAATATCGAGCCTCCTGAAGTGGAGGTTGAGGAACGGTATCGTAGCCTTGGCAATGAGATTACCTATATTACGGTCAGCGGCGAGCTGATCGCCATGTTTATTCTTTCGTACAAAACCAATAAATATGTGGCCAATGAACTCAGAACCCTGGAACAGAACGGCGTCAGCTTTGTGATCCGAACGGTTGATTCCAATCTGACCAAGGAAATGGTGGCCGGCAATTTCGGTCTCTTCCATCGCTGTGTTACCATCCTTCCCACAGGGCTTGGCACCGTTTGTCACGAAGCAATGTCAGCTGTGGAGGAACGTTCCAGAGCCTATCTGGTAACACGAGGCAAGATTTCATCCTTTGCCAAGGCAGTGACAGGCTGTATCAAGATGAAATCCAACGTCACGATCTCTAAAATCCTGCAGTGTGTGGCACTGGTTATGGGACTGATGATTGTCACCATGATCTCGTTTGTGTCCGGCTTTGAAAAGCTGGGCTGTCTGGAAATGTTGATTTACACCGGTTTCTGGTCAGTTACTACTATCATTGCTTCTATGCTGAGAAAATAGAAAGGAAATGACACTATGAAAGTAGCCCCGTCCTTGTTGTCCTGCAATTTTGCCGTGATGGGAGAAGAGGTCGCCCGTGTAGATCGGGCGGGCGCAGATCTTATTCATCTTGACGTAATGGACGGACATTTTGTACCGAATATTACCATCGGTCCCGACATCGTTGCCGCTGTTCGTCCCTTTTCCAGACTGCCTTTTGAAGTGCATCTGATGATCTCCGATCCCCTTCGGTATATCGATGCCTTTGCAAAGGCCGGTGCTGACATCATTACCTTTCATATTGAGGCTGATTCCGATATTGACGCAACGATTGAACAGATCCGTCGCTGTCATGTCAGGCCTGGTCTTGTTGTGAAGCCAGGTACGCCGGTGGAGTCTGTGTTTCCCTATTTGGACAGTCTCTATATGGTATTGATCATGACGGTAGAGCCAGGATTTGGCGGACAGTCCTTTATGACAGATATGATGCCTAAAATCACACTGCTCAAAGAGGAATGCCGCCGCAGAGGTCTGGATGTGCTGGTTGAAGTGGATGGCGGTGTTTCCGAAAAAACGATTGGTCAGGCTGCAGCTGCAGGTGCTGACATTTGTGTTTCCGGAACCTGCGTATTTAAGGCAAATGATATGGCAGCGGCCATTCGACTGCTGCAGCAGTCAGATCAATGAATGGTACAAAAGATACCGTGGTGTTGCTGCGGTATCTTTTTTTCGGTGTGTCGGGCATGACACTAATCTCACAGGTGAAAGTCCTGTCACGGGTAGTTACCGCCAAGTGTCCCTCGGTCTACCCTATCTTTGGTTGACACAGCAGGAGGAAACGACGAGGCAAACGCCGAAGATTTCCCGAGGAACGTTCTGTCTGTGAGGTCATGCCCCAAGGGTACTTCCTGAGAGCGCGCACCGCCCTCCAACCCGTTTAGCCGCACCCCCGAAACCGGACGCTGCAAAGCGTCCTTCCGGTTATTTCACCATCATTCAGACACCGGGTGCAGGGACTTCGTCCCTGCCGAGGAGTCCAGGGGGCGAGAAGCCCCCTGGTGGGGTTTGGGGCAAAGCCCCAAGAATTTTCGGACAAAATTGAAATTAGAACGTAATCAGAAGCGTAATCAGAATGACGAAAATTTCGTTCCAAAGTGCTTGACAAATCAGGTGAGGGGTGCTATAATTCACTTGTTATGCAAACTGCATAGCTATCCTTACTCCTTGTTCATCAGGGGGTCATAGTCCGGAAGGAGGTAAATAAAATGGCAGTAATCAATTCTTATGAAGCAGTTATCGTAATTTCTCTTAAGCGTGGTGAAGAGGCTGTTGCCGACACTGTTAAGAAGTTCACTGATCTGGTTGAAAAGAATGCTACCGTAGAAAGTGTTGACGAGTGGGGCAAGAGAAGACTTGCTTATCCCATCAACAAGGAAACAGATGCTTACTATGTTCTTTACAACTTCAAGTCAGAAGCTGCATTCCCTGCAGAGCTTGACAGAATCACCAAGATCACTGACGGCGTACTCCGTTCAATGATCATCAAAAAGGAAGCATGATTAAGGAGGCACTATTATGAATAATGTATCTTTAATCGGCAGACTTACTGCAGATCCCGAACTCAGACATACCCCTGCCGGTATGGCGGTTTTAAGATTCAGCATTGCTGTTGACCGCAGCTATACGAAGCAGGGAGAAGAGCGTCAGGCTGATTTTATCAACATTGTTGCCTTTAACCAGCGTGCGGAATTCATTTCCAAGTATTTTACAAAGGGTCAGCGGATTGCGATTATCGGTGAGATCAGAACAGGATCTTATACGGATAAAGAGGGAAAAAAGCGCTATACCTTTGATGTTGTTGTCAACAATGCGGAATTCTGTGAATCCAAAAAGAGCGCAGGAGCCGGTTCGGCTCAGACTCGCTATGAGATTCCCAGCTTCCGGAGTGCATCCGATCTGCCGGAGAGTGCTCCAGCAATGACAGATGTCAGTGCCGATACGGGTGACTTTATGGTATTGCCCGGTGATGAGGATCTGCCTTTCTGATTATTAAAAAAAGGAGGAATTACCAATGGCTGAAAGACCTGAAAGAGACAACCGCAGAGGCGGTCGTAAGAGCCGTAAAAAGGTTTGTGCATTTTGCGTAGATAAAGTTGAAGTGATTGACTATAAGGATATCTCAAGACTTCGCCGCTTTGTTTCCGAGAGAGCAAAGATTCTCCCTCGCAGAGTGACAGGCACCTGTGCCCGTCATCAGAGAGAACTGACGGTTGCAATCAAGCGTGCAAGATATCTTGCTTTGATGCCCTATACCAGCGATTGATTTTAAAACCGGTGTCTTCGGACATCGGTTTTTTTCAAATGATTAATACACTAACAGAAAGTGAGTTGTTTCCTGTGAGACGAAAATATAAAACAAAAAATACCTGCTCTCAGTCGATTGAATTCGATCTTGACAATGGCATTGTGTCTAATGTCCGTTTTAACGGCGGCTGTATGGGCAATACCCAGGGAGTGGCAGCACTGGTTGACGGCATGAAAGCGGAGGATGTGATTCGCAAATGCAAGAATATTCAGTGCGGTTTTCGCGGAACCTCCTGTCCCGATCAGCTTGCCCGCGCACTGGAAGAAGCTCTCGCGGAAACGTGATTTGTCGAATCCGGACGCAACAAAAACAGGATTTTTCAACATTTTTCAAGCAGTTTTTTAAACCGGATATGGTATATTACTGGTACAGCAGAATGATGCGGAGAAAACGCCGAAAGTCATTGACATGGTTTCCTTCTGTCGATACAATAGTAATATAACCGCAGGCTCCGGCATGCCGTTGCTTGCTGAAAAAGCAATGTAATGATGAATTTATGACAAGGGGAGAAATGACAATGGCAGAAATCAGACCTTTCAGAGCGCTCAGATTCAATACGGAAAAGGCAGGCAGCATTTCAGAACTGGTTTGTCCGCCCTATGACATCATCAGTGAGGAACAGCGTCTTGGCTATCTTGAAAAAAATCCCAATAATATCATCCGTTTGGAGCTTCCGAAGGGAGAAAACCCTTATGATGAAGCCGGCAGAACGCTGAAAAAATGGTTGGATGAAGGGATTCTTCGTCAGGATGATCAGGAAGGCATCTACATCTATGAGGAAGAATTTACAGTGAATGGACTGCATACCAAATTCAAAGGCTGCATTGTCAGAGTGAAGCTGGAGGAGTTCTCCAAGGGGATTGTGCTTCCTCATGAAGAAACTCTTTCCAAGGCAAAGGAAGACCGATTCAATCTGATGCAGGCAACCGATTGTAATTTCAGCCAGATCTATTCACTTTATATGGATCCGACCCATGAGATTACCAAACGCCTGGATGCGCTGTCTGTTGCAGCTCCCGAAAACGAGCTGACGGATTATGACGGTGTGACCCATCGTATGTGGATTGTTAATGATCCATCCGAGATCAAGGCCATCGCAGATGCCTTTGCAGATAAGAAGCTGTACATTGCGGATGGTCACCATCGCTATGAAACCGCACTCAATTATCGCAATGCCTGCCGTGCAAAGGGCAAAGGCAACGGAGGCGAGGACTATGTGATGATGATGCTGGTGGATATGGAGCATCCTGGATTGGTTGTCCTGCCTACTCATCGTCTGGTGCGCAATCTTGCGGGCTTTGACAGAAAAGCTCTTTTGTCCGGCTGCCGGGATTATTTTGACATACTGCAGGAAGACGATCTAAGTACGGCAGAAGCTCGTTTGCGTCAGCTTTATGACGCCGGAGAAAAAGCATTTGCCTTCTATGACGGCGGACAGGACTATTCGATTCTGGTGCTGAAGGATCAGAAGGTTCTGGCAAAATTGCTTCCTGATAAGAGCGCTGCTTCCCGTGGACTGGATGTCACCGTGCTGCACACTCTTGTACTGGAAAAAATCCTTGGCATTGATGCTGAAAACATGGCAAAGCAGATTAACCTGACCTATGTCAAACAGTTTGACGATGCCATTGCCGCCGTTCAGACGGGTGCAGCCCAGTGTGCATTCATCCTCAATCCCACAAAAGTGACGGAAATCCGGGATGTTGCCGCTGCCGGCGAAAAAATGCCCCAGAAGTCCACCTATTTTTATCCCAAGCTCATTACCGGACTGGTAATGAACCGTTTCTAAGCAACGTTTTGATATGATGGTGTAAATCGCACATGATTACTTCCGGTCATCCGCTGAAGTTCTGCTGACATTATGATCGGAGGAAAAAGAATGCTTCGCAATCGAACGGAAAGAAACTTGACAGATGCCCGCTTATCAGAAATGGCAGACGGTACGGCTGCCCTGACGCTTCACCCGTCAGAGGGCAGCAAAAAATGGAAGGATACAGGAAAAACCAAAAGAAAAAAGGAAGGACAGATGGAGGTTACATATTCCGATCTGTCTGTTGATCTCAAAGAGGTTTCCGAACCGCTGACTCTCCTTCCACCGTTATCCGGGCTTGATAAAGCCATCAATTATCATGAGGAACCAACGGTTCCACTCAAAGAAGACGAGTCCCAGGATCCTTCGGTTCCGGAATCGGAGCCGGCACAGGAACATAGCGGAAAGGGAGATCTGCGCGCTTTTTCCGAAGCCTCCGGAATCATTTATGAAATCGCTGAAGAATTGTACTTCAGAGAAAGAACGGCTGCAGAAATTGAGGCACTTTGTCAGCCACCCTTCAGAAAGGTCTTTGACACGCAGCAGCTGGAGCAAATGAATCGCCGGGCCGATGAAACGGCCAGGCGTTCCGTTCCGTTGTCAGATATTTTTTCCCAGGATTCCGGAGAAGACCTAACCCCCTCCAGGGAGGAAAGTTCCATTGGTACCGGAGCAGCCTTCAGCATCCAGCTGCTCTTTTTGCTGCCCGGAATCAATATTCTGGCGGCACTGTGGCTTTCTTTCCGGAAAAAAACCAATCCTAACCTCCGTTCCTATAGCCGGGCCTTTCTGATTTGGTTATCGTTGGTTGGTACCGCTGCACTGACTTTTTTTGCTGTTCAGTATTTTACGGTTCCCATACACCATACCTTCTGGCATAAATTAACGGCTTTGTTTTCCTGAACGGAGTATCCGGCTGGTCAGATGATCCGATGGGTTCATCGCGGAAATCATAAAACCAAACAGGTGTCTTTATCTTCTTAGTGGAGATAAAGACACCTGTTTGTTTGCCCGAAATGGGCAGTAACTTGGCGGTGAAAGTCCGCTACACGCTTGGCAGTAGGAAGTGATAGCTGAGGGCAAGGGTGTCCATCGTGAGGTGGAATCTGAAGTAAGCCTAAGGCAAACTCTCGGTCTGACGAACAGAAACCGCATATAAGGCATATACAGGACGGACGAGTCTGCAAGACAAGACAAAGTCCCATACTGCCCGAATCCGGTGGTGGTGTGCTGTGAAAGGCGCATAAGA
>CACYCV010000103.1 GCA_902772955.1 uncultured Ruminococcus sp. | reverse complement strand
GCTCCACTCCGTTCCGCTCGGTTGTGCCGTGTCCAAGTTTACTGCCGCGGCTTCCGCCCCACACGGCGCTTACGCGCCGCTTTGGGGCGGTTGCATTCTGACCGGGCATTTTCCCCAGAATTATTTTACACTAACGGGCGGGTGACCCCGCGGGACGATTTTAAGCCTCTCCTGACAAGGGGAGGTGGCACGGTGTAAGCCGTGGCGGAGAGGTTGATAAGGCAACACACTCCATTAAACAACATAGCCGCATGTGTTGTACATTTGTCAGGTTGTCACGTACGGTCACGCACACTCCGCAAAGTGTGAAACTTCAAAGGGGCTTTTCCCCACGAATCACAAAACCCCCGACGGAGGTCGGAGGTTCTGAAAAAGTATGCTGTTTTCGTTCAGCCGTTACTGAAAAGGAATCAGTTTCTTCTGCTGCCCATGATGCGGAGCAGGTAAATGAAAATGTTGATAAAGTCAAGATACAGCTGCAGTGCCATATTGACGGACATTTTCTTGAGCATGGTTTCATCCGAGGCCAGTGCGTTGTAGCTGGTCTTGATTTTGTTGGCGTCATAGGCAGTCAGACCAATAAAGATAATCAGGCCGATAATGCCGATGAGCAAGGAATTGTAATGACCGATCAGCAGCATAATGACGGAATAGATCAGCAGTACAATCAGGCCGATGGCCAGAATCGGACCGAGGTTGGTCAGGTCACGCTTGGTAACAATCCCGTAAATAGCAAAGCCAAAGAACAGAGCCGCTGCCGCCGCAAAGGCAAAAACAGCCGATTTGGCATCATAGACCACCAGCAAGGGAGCAAGGGTAACACCGCTGACAATAGAATAGACATTGAACATAATCAGACTGGTTTTGTAGGACATCTTGGCAACACCGACATTCAAAGCAATGGCCAGGATCAGTTCTACCACGATACCGCCGTAGAAAAAGGGAACAAAGCTCTTGACTCTGGAATAATTAAGAATGCCTCCCTCGGTCAGGAAAAGAGCGATACCCAGTGCCACCAGAAACGTCAGAGTCAGGCCAACACCCATCCAGAGAAAAACCTTCTTGCTGTATTCCGCAAGGCTGATAGCGCCCTGGGCAACGGTGTTTGTCTGAACATTCGGCGTACTGTAGCCGGAGCCTCCCTGATAGGGCTGGTAGCCACTGTTCTGTGAATTGCCATAGGGCTGGTAGGGTTGATAGCCCTGCTGATTCTGTCCATAGCCATTAGAGGCCTGATAAGACCCCTGCTGAGGCTGGTTAGGATCATACCCGCCCATGAAACCGGAATCGTAATTGTTCTGATTCCGTCTGTTGGGATCATAACCGTTAAAATTACCATTATTCATAAGATTCATCCTTTCTTAACTTTATATGTATTTAATATATCCTTTTCCGGACAAAAAGTCAACAGCCAATCAGACGGAAATAATCGGATTATTTCTATTTTTATGGCCAGTTTTTTTCACGCAGAACCATTCTGTTTGTCAGGGACGCTGTCCATCCGCTTTTTTATGGGGAAATGATTGAATTTGCAGGAAAATTGGAATATAATGTTAGCATATCTATTATCATAATCTTATTGTCAAAGGATGAATGAATGTGGAAACGAAGATTCAGCGTTTTTTTGAAAACTTCAGCGGCAAAACCATTGCCCTTTGCGGAATCGGCGGCAGCAACCTGCCTCTGATCCGTCTGTTCCGGAAATACGGCGCTCATGTGCTGGCCTGTGACAAGCGCAGCCGTGAAGCTCTGGGAGACAATGCTGCCCTGGCCGAGGAAGCCGGAGCCATGCTACGTCTGGGAGAGGAGTATCTCACAGATCTCCAGGCAGACGTGATTTTCCGCACCCCCGGTATGAAATTCTATATGGATGAACTGAATGAAGCCCGCCGGAACGGTGTCGTTGTCACCAGCGAAATGGAGGTCTTTTTTGACCTTTGTCCCTGCAGGATCATTGCGGTTACCGGCAGTGACGGCAAAACCACTACCACCACCATTATTTCCGAAATGCTGAAGGCACAGGGATACACCGTGCATCTGGGAGGCAATATCGGTCATCCCCTGCTGCCGGACATTGAAGCCATTGCCCCTGAGGACATCGCCGTCGTGGAGCTGTCCAGCTTCCAGCTCATTTCCATGCGGAAAAGTCCGGATATTGCCGTGGTGACCAATCTGGCACCGAACCACCTGGATATTCACAAGGATATGCAGGAATATATTGATGCCAAGAAAAACATCGTTCTGCATCAGAACGCCTTTGGCAAAGCGGTGCTGAATCTCGACAACGAGCTGTCAGACTCCTTTGAAGCGGATACACGGGGAAGAGTCCTCAAATTTTCCCGCCGGAAAAAGGTACAAAGCGGCGCGTTTCTTTCAGAAGACGGCAGCATTATCATGAACGATTACGGCAGGGAAACCCGCATCATGCCGGCATCGGACATCAAAATTCCCGGCCTGCACAATATCGAAAACTACCTGGCTGCCATCAGTGCCGTCTGGGGACTGGTCACTCCGGAAACGATCCGTCAGGTTGCGGTCAGCTTCGGCGGCGTTGAGCATCGTGCCGAACTGGTACGGGAACTGGACGGGGTTCGTTATTATAACGATGCCATCGGCACCAGTCCCACCAGAACCATCAAGGGAACCCTGTCCCTCTATGACCGCAAGATTATTCTCATTGCCGGCGGCTATGACAAGCACCTGTCCTATGACGAAATGGGCGCCGTTATCCCGGACACCGTCAAGGTACTGATTCTTTTTGGTGCCACCGCAGATAAAATTGAAACCGCTACCCGCAAAGCTCCCGCCTATACCGAAGGGAACCCGGTCATTATCCGTGTGCAGAATATGGAGGAAGCGGTAGAAACCGCAAGAGTCCATGCCGTCCCCGGCGATATCGTTTCCATGTCTCCTGCCAGCGCCAGCTTTGATCTGTATAAGAATTTTGCCGAAAAGGGTCTGCACTTCAAACGGCTGGTCGATGAACTCAAATAATGGCAATAAAAGGGTTATAAGCAACCCGTTTTCGCATCAACCCTTTTGACAATAAAGGAGGCAACCACCATGAAAGAACTGCTGCGACAGCTTTGTGTCGATCAGGGCGTTTCCGGCTGTGAACCGGAAATGCTACCGGTCATCCAAAAAATAATGGGCGATTATGCTGCCGTCACCACCGATTGCTGCGGCAATATCATTGCCACCATGGGCAAGCAAAACGCTGAAAAGCATATTCTGCTGGATGCCCATATTGACCGGATCGGTCTGGTCATTACCTATCTGGATGAAAAGGGCTTTCTTTGCGCCGCTCCCGTAGGCGGCATTGATCTGCGTACTCTTCCGGGCAGCACTGTTACCATCCTGGGTAAGGAACCCGTAACGGGAGTCATCTGCACCACCCCGCCCCATTTAGGCGAGGAAACCGAGCTTTCCAGGGACAAAATCCGCATCGACACCGGTCTTCCTGTCCGGAGGGTACAGGAACTGATTCAACCCGGTGACCGGGCCGTTTTGTGCAGTCCCTTTCTTGAGCTGCTGGGCAACCGCATCGCCGTTTCCGCCCTGGACAATCGCAGCGGCTGCGCCGTTCTGATCCGCTGTGCCGAGCTGCTGCGGAATAAGGAGCTGTTTTGCCGGGTTTCCTTTGTCTTTTCCGTACAGGAGGAAACCAATGAATGCGGTGCCGCTGCTGCCGCCTTTACGCTGGAACCGGACGAAGCGATTGTGGTAGATGTAGGCTTCGCCGCGCAGGAAGGCGTTCCGCCGGAAAAAAGCGGCAAGCTGGGCTGCGGAGGAATTATCAGCATCGCTCCCGGTCTGTCTGATGCAGTGACAAGAAAAATACAGAAAATCGCCGCCCGCCTGGGCATGAACTGTGACTATGAGGTCTGCGGCGGCAATACCGGCACCAACGCCGATAAAATTTCCGTTTCCAAGGGGGGCATTCCCACAGGAGTGATTTCCGTTCCCTCCAAAAATATGCACACTCAGACAGAAATCGTGGATCTGGAGGATATGGAACGAATCGCCAAGCTGCTGTCTGTCTATATCAATGAGGGAGGTGCCGATCATGATTGATCTTCCCCTGTTAGAAAAGCTCTGCACCGCTGACGGCATTTCCGGCTGTGAAGATGAGGTGCGCAGCCTGATTCTTGACTGTATCCGTCCTTACGCAGACAAAATCACCGTGGATCCGCTGGGGAATCTTCTTGTCTTCAAGCAGGGAAAGCGGCGTCCCTCTCAAAAGCTGCTGCTTTCTGCCCACATGGATGAGGTAGGCTTTATTGTCACCCATATTCAGCAGGACGGGTTCCTCCGTTTTGCTGCTGTAGGCGGTATCCATCCCAGTGCTGCTTTTGCCAGGGCCGTCAGAATCGGCAGCAGCAAGTTGCCCGGGGTAGTGTGTGCCAAGCCTGTACATCTTCTGTCGTCAGAAGAACGGAAAAAATGTCCTGCCATTGATACCCTCGCCATTGATATCGGCGCTTCCTCAGCCGAAGAAGCCGCCCGGGTTGTTTCCCTTGGGGACCCTGTGATGTTTGACGCCCGGTATGAGTACCATGACGGACGGGTCATTTCCAAGGCCATAGATGATCGCTTTGGCTGTCTGGTACTGATTCAGCTGCTGCAGAGCGAGCTTCCCTATGACCTGTATTTCAGCTTCGTGGTTCAGGAGGAAATCGGCCTGCGGGGGGCCAGAACGGCTGCCTATACCCTGGCACCGGACAGTGCCATTGTGGTTGAAGCCACAACCGCTGCCGACATTCCCTTTGCCGAAGAGGAAAAACAGGTGTGTCAGGTGGGCAAGGGAGCCGTAGTATCCTTTATGGACCGTTCTACCCTTTATGACCGGGAATATTATCAGCTTGCCATGAAGCTGGCCAAGGAACAGAAAATTCCTGTCCAGACCAAAACCATGATTGCCGGCGGCAATGATGCCGGTGCCATTCACTGCTCACGGGGCGGTGTGCGTACTCTGGCAGTATCGGTACCCTGCCGCTATATTCATTCCTCTGCCGGTCTGGCATCCGTCAGCGATATGGAGGCGGTTCTGACCCTTGTCAAAGCAGCCGCCGAGGCGATGGTCCGGCCATGATCCGTTATATCACCACCGACACCCTGCCGCTGTTGAAGCGCTTCGTTTCCCCTGCGGATCCGTTTGCCTGCCGCATCGCCTGTCTCCTGGACAGCTACGGCACCGGTTATGACTTTGCTTCCTTCTGGCTGCAGACGGACTCCCAGGAGCATCCCACCGCCGCTGTGGGCAGCTATTATCACGACATGACCGTCTTTCTGACGGAAAACAGTGACTGCGAAGAGCTGACGGAGTTTTTTTCCATCCGGGGCTTTGCAAGCCTTCTGAGCAGCCGTCCCCTATCACTGAACATGTCATGGGAATCCGGCGTTCTCATGCGACAGATCCGGTCGGTTCCGGCAGACGCGCCTTTGCCGGGAATCACCGTTGAGGATGCTCCCGATCTGAAGGAGGTCTGGACCCTGCTGAAATCCTGCGAGGAGGAGGACTTTTCCGTTCCTGCCTACGAGGATTTTTTGCCGGACATTTCCCATAAGCTGCGGCATCACACCGCCGTCTGCACGGGAATCCGGCTGGAAAACAGACTTCTGGCAAGCGCCACGACCGTTGCCCAATCCGACAGCTGCGCCGTCATCGGTGCCGTGGCCGCTCACCGGGACTTCCGTCACCGGGGCATCGGATCCTTTTGTGTCGCTTCCCTTTGCGGAAAGCTGAGCGGAAAGGTCCTTTACCTGATGCGGGCTTCCCACAAAAACGAAGGCTTCTATCAGGGGCTTGGCTTTAAGAATACCGGCACATTTTTTGTCTGTCGGCACCCATAAAAAAAAAGGACAACAGAATTAACAAAAAAGGAAAGAAAACCTATGACCACACCCTTTTATAACATCAAACCGCAGATTCTGCAGGCATCCGAAAAAGCCCTGCAGCAGTGCCGTCCTTATCTGGAACGGACGGAAGAGATTATCGAATACAACCAACAAAAAATGCTTCGTGCCTTTCAGCACGCCCGGGTCAGCGAAAGCTGCTTTGCCGCCTCTACTGGCTACGGCTACGGCGACAGAGGACGGGAAGCACTGGACCAGGTCTTTGCAGAGGTTCTGGATACTGAAGATGCCCTGGTACGTCACCATTTTGCCAGCGGCACCCACACCCTGACGGTGGCTCTTTTCGGGGTGCTGCGTCCCGGGGACACCATGATTTCCGTCACCGGCCTTCCCTATGATACGCTGCAGGGAGTCATCGGCATCAACGGACCATCCTCCGGCTCTCTCAAGGAATTCGGCATCCGCTATGAACAGCTGGATCTGCTGCCGGACGGTACCGTTGATCTGAAGGGAATGAAAACCCGTATCCGCCCGGATACCAGAATGGTTTATCTGCAGCGTTCCAGGGGATATTCTCTGCGCCCCACCCTGACCGCTGTGGAAATCAAGGAGATTGCCTCTCTGGCACACCGTCTGGCGCCGGACTGCATTGTCATGCTGGACAACTGCTATGGAGAATTTGTGGAAACCACCGCTCCCGGCAGTCTCGGCGTTGATCTGATGGCCGGCTCTCTCATCAAAAACCCCGGCGGCGGCATCGCTCCCACGGGAGGCTATATAGCCGGCAAACAAAAATTGGTAGAGGACTGCAGCTATCGTCTCACCACCCCCGGCACCGGCAAGGAAATCGGCTGTACCCTGGGAACTAACCGTGAACTGTTCATGGGAGCCTTCAGTGCCCCTCATGTCACAGGAGAAGCCGTGAAAACCGCCATTTTTACCGCTGCCTTATATGATCTCCTGGGCTTCGGTGTCACCCCTCGCTATGATGAGGTCAGGGGCGATATCATTCAGGCAATTCTCCTGAAAAACGAACAGAATCTGATCCGTTTCTGTCAGGGAGTCCAGCAGGCATCTCCCATCGATTCCTTTGTTACCCCGGAGCCATGGGATATGCCGGGCTATGACAGCAAGGTCATCATGGCAGCCGGAGCCTTTACCCTGGGTTCTTCCATTGAACTTTCGGCGGACGCTCCGCTCCGGGAACCTTATGCCGTCTGGATGCAGGGCTCTCTGAACTTCCACACCGGCAAACTGGCCGCTATGCTGGCCGCCGGCAATATTCTGTAAGCACTGTTCCCTATTTTCCAAAAGGACGCGGAAATCAACCTTCTTTTCCGGAATATCGGGTCTCTGTCCCAAACCCTGCCGGGGAAACCCTTTTTTGAAAAAGAGGGTTATCCCCCGGACCCTTTCCAAAAAAACTTGTGTTTTTTTATCATAGATAAACAGAAAAAAGGAGGAAGCTCTTCCATGAACCGGCTTTTGCCGTCCGTTCCCCGGGATATTTCCACACAAAAGCAGCATCTGAATCGTTCCGTCCATATCTGCGCGCTGTTTGGTATTGCTTCTCTGCTGCTGCTTTATCTGCTGAGCGGTTTTTTCCGCCTCATCGGGATGGAACAATCCCTGACCGCCTACATTACCTCCTCCGGACTGGTCACTGTCGGAGCCACCTTTGTACCGCTGCTGCCCTTCCTGAAAAGCAGCGGCGGAATTGCCTCATATTTTCGTCCCCGGCGCTCTTCACTCCGTCGGGCGGATCGCGCCCTGCTGACGGGATTCGGCTTTTGTGCCTGTCTGGTGATCAATTTTTTTCTGGCGATTCTCTTCAGCTTTCTGCCGGAGTCCGCTCCCACCGGTGTCCTGGTATTTGACGGCAGCTTCGGAACCATCCTGTATATGGGGCTGTGCTTTGCCCTGCTGCCTGCTCTCTGTGAAGAACTGGCCTACCGCGGCTTTATTTACAGGTCCCTGCAGCGATACGGACAGCTGTTTGCCGTAATCCTTTCCTCGTTGATGTTCGGGCTGATGCACAACGATTGGCGCAGCGTTGTATTCGCCTCCTGCTGCGGTTTCCTCATCGGATGTGTCCGGAAAACCGGAGGAAAATTACTGCTGTGTATCCTGATTCATTTTGCCAACAACGCTTTTTCCGTCATCGGCACTGCCATCCGGATCTACTTCGGACATGACAGTTACACCACCCTTTTGTATATTGCCGATAATCTGGCGTTAGTCGTCATGCTGGCACTGTTCTTTTTGTTAAGGAGGCGGCGGATTCGTTTATTCTCCTTTGGAAAAAGTCCTTATAGCCTCTCTGCCAAGGAAAAACTACTGTCAGTGATCAGTTGTCCCGCCTTTCTGGTATTTCTGGGACTGACACTGCTGGTAAAATTCATTTGAAACGAGGAATCCCATGAACCGAGACGAACACTTCATGTCTGCTGCCCTTGAAGAAGCCCGCAAAGCACTGGCTTCCGGAGAGGTTCCGGTGGGAGCCGTCATCGTAAAAAATGACCGGGTAATCAGCACCGGCCATAATCGCCGGGAAACCGGAAAAAACTCCCTGTACCATGCGGAAATACTGGCCATTGATGCCGCCTGTCGTGTTTGCGGCGGCTGGCGGCTGGAGGAATGTGAGCTGTTTGTCACCCTGGAGCCTTGTCCCATGTGTGCCGGCGCCATTCTCAATGCCCGCATCGCACGGGTTGTTTTTGGTGCTTCCGACAGCAGCGCCGGCGCCTGCGGTTCGGCGGTTAATCTCTTTTCCCTGCCAACCTTTCATCCGCCGGAGCAAAAAGCCGGAGTTCTGTCGGAAGAATGTACTGCACTGCTTTCGGACTTTTTTCAGAACAGGCGGCAGCAGCAAAGCCCGTCCCTGCCGGGGATCATTCTGGAGCCGCTGCATATTCTCTGGGAAATCGCACAAACGAAGGACGGCCAGACTTCTTCCCTCAGCCTTTGTTCCCCGGAGGGCAAAGCTGTATTCGACACTCTGGGGCAGCAGTACACTCTCTGTCTTGTCATTGAAGATCACCAATACAATCCGGAAGCGCTTCTCCGGGAACAGCAGCTGCAGGATTGCTTTGCCTCCATCCGTTATGCAGGTTGTTCCGCTTCCGAAAAAGCCGCAGCCATCCGTCGGACCATGCGTTTCCGCAGGATTCGCCGGGCTGTCTTTGTAGGAACAACGGAGGCCGACCGGATTGCCGCCGAAACCGCCGGATTGCCCTTTGTTTTTTTCGACACCGGCACAGGCCGGCCGAAGCATTTTGCCCACCGGATCAGGAAATTAGAAGAGCTGCCGACGGTTTGTGAGGAATTACTGAAAAGCCCCTGATACCACGCGTGGCCGCACAGGACGCTTCGCTAAGTTTGTTTTCGGGGGATTCGGGTCTCCGGTGGAGGCCTCTCAGCCGTTGGCTGAGAAGCACCGACCGAGCCGACAGGCGAGACCCTTAGGGGGACTTTTTCGCAAAAGTCCCTCTAAGGCGCACTCCGCAGAGTGCGAAACTCCAAAGGGGCTTGGGGGGAGAAGCCACCTACTTATCATGCTTCCCTCCCAGCAGCGTAGGCCGCTATGAAAGAAACTTCACAAAACAACAAAAGCGCCAAAAAAAGCCTGCTCCCTTTCCCTGAGGAAAAAGAACAGGCTTTTGATTTTTTGATTAATTTCCCAATCCGATACTGTTATACTGCCGCAGGATCAGCTCCAGGGCAGCGCCCAGAATCATGCCGATAAAGATATAGATAAACAGCCGCAGTTCAAAGGGACCTCCCACAACGATTCTGCCGATCTCGCCTTCATAGAAGGCATTGTACCAGCCATATTCCATCTTCCGGAAAAGTTGCAAAAAAGCAATCATCGCAAAGTCAATGATTCCGATCACCCAACAGGCCGCTTTGCGGAACACAACCGCCAGCAAAAAGTAAAAACCCATAGCAATAAAGACAAAGCTGCCCTCCATGGCAAATTTCTTTTCATCCATGCCGGATGAAATGGCGATGTCGGTGATTCTAACAATATAGCCCACCACAATCAGTATCACCGCAATAATAAAATAGGCTATTCTATTCCTCTGCATAATCCTTCCTCCATCATATCGGAGAAATCGAAAATATATTTGTCAGCAGCGCTCCTGAGATAGGACTCGCTGTCCTTTGAAGCGGCGTCATAGACAGCAACCGCATACATCGCTGCTTTTTTGGCACCATGGATTCCTTCGGGGATATCCTCAAAGACAACACAGTTTCTTTCCGATACTCCTAACTTTTTTGCGGTGTAAATATAGATATCCGGAAAGCTCTTGTTCTTCCCAACCTGAGAAGTATAGCAGATCTCATCGAAATAGCCGTCAAGGCCATTGTTTCTGAGCACAGGTTCCAGCAAATAAGGATTGGACGAGGTCGCCATACCGAGCTTAATTCCTTTTTGCTTCAGATAGTCCAGATATTCTCTGGTATAAGGCTTGAGTCTGACATGGTGGGCATACTCATGTCTGGCCATTTCCAACCATATCCGGACAATCTGTTCTACACTTTCTTGCAGACCATAGATTTTTCGGGTATATGCTGCAGCGGTTTCAAAAAACATCCCCCGAACGGCTTCCGTATATTCCTTTGTCACGGGTATTCCCCGCTCCGTCAGGAAATCCACATCAATTTTTTCCCACACATACATGGAATCAATGATCGTTCCGTCCAGATCAAATATAGCCGCCCTGATGTCTTTCATGCGTTCCTCCGATTCCGCAGCAAAATCAATACTTCCGCTTATAAGAGTTATTATATCACAGCCCATCATAAGATGAAAGATACAGAAGTTAAGAATTTCACTGCTATTTTTTGTCTGTTTTCAATAAAGTTTTTCTATCTTACATTAACGACTTGCACAGGACATGGAAACAATTACCACAAGCCGACCATATTTTCAGAGAATCGGCAGCATTTCCGGCTGATGCTGATGATAGACGGTAAAATGCGTAAAGCCACAGCGCAGCAGCATTTCAAAGCCTTCTTCAATACCTGCTCCCACGTCACCCCAACGATGGGCATCCGATCCGATGGTAACATATTTTCCTCCCAGCTCCCGGAAACGTCTGACCACTGTCTCATCCGGCAGTGTCTGATGGATACGCTGCCGCAGCCCGGAGGTATTGACCTCCAGCGCCCGGTGGTTTCTGACCAGCACCTCCAGTACAGCGTCGATCTGTTCCATTGCCTGCTCCGGGCGGACGGAAATCTCCGGATTGGCGGCAATATAACGATAGGGATAGGTCAGATGGGCAAGGGAATCAAAGGAATTGCTGACGGCCAGCTCCAGCAGCTCCCGATAATAACGGTCCAACAGCTCCGGAACGTTGTCGGGCGTATATTCCAGGAAATAGAAATCCTGTTCTCCCCGGAGATTATGGAGAGAACCCAGCACAAAATCATAGTCCGCCAGAGAAAGGGCTTCCTTGGCTGCAGCGGGATCCTGGGTTGGCTGTCCCAATTCGATACCGATATAGATTTTCAGCCGGTTCTGATAAAACGCCCTTGCCTTGACAAGATCCCGGACAGCGCCGCGAAGGCTTTGCCCCACCTGCTGCTGATAGTATTCCTGACATTCACAATGATCGGTAATTGTCAGAGAATACAATCCCAGCTGATAGGCCCGTTCCGCCATCATCATAATCTTTTCCTTGCCGTCAAACGAATACTCGCTATGGGTATGGCTATCCGAAATAAAACGATATTTCATAGTATCTCCTTTTGATTGTCCATATTATTCTTCCTCCCCATGATAGCACGTTTTTGACGGGATTTCCATTTCCAATCTGACGGAAAAACACTAACAATTTTCCCATCAAATTAGGCAATAAAAAGCCGCCGATGAATCACAGACCCATCGACGGTTTCATGATACAAGCGCGGACAGCAGCAGGCAAGGCCTTCTGCATCTGTTTATGCCAGCGCAGCCTTTGCTTTTTCTACCAGTGCGGTAAAGGCCTCTGCATCGGCAATAGCAATCTCAGACAGCATCTTTCTGTTGAGTGTAATACCAGCCTTCTTCAGACCGTTCATAAAGGTTGAATAGTTGATGCCGTTTGCCTTGCAGCCGGAAGAAATACGGGTGATCCAGAGTCTTCTGAAATCTCTCTTCTTCTGCTTACGGCCG
>CACYCV010000102.1 GCA_902772955.1 uncultured Ruminococcus sp. | reverse complement strand
GAAGGATTTTTCGGAGAAGACGGGTATAGCGCAGTCCACAATAAGTGACTGGCGAAAAAAGAAGACGAACCCCTCTGCAAACAAGATCATGGCCATCTGCAAAGTCCTCAATGTCACTCCGGAATCCCTGCTGTCCGGGACCGAATCGCTGGAAGACCAAAATAACCCGCAGAGCTGGTATGCGATCGAGGCCGGGACGGATGTCGGCCAGCTGGTAACTATGTACAACAGCATGGACCTGCGCATGCAGGAGAGGCTGTTCGGGTATGCGAACGCCCTGATGGAAATGCAGAAAGAGCATAAGGAACAAATAGCGAATACCTGATATAACTGTGCCGGAACCGTGACCGGCAGCCGGCAGACCGCCGGTCAGTAAAAAGCCGCAAAACGACAATAACATTAAAAAGGGCCCTTCATTGCGAAGAGCCCTTTTTTAAATGAGAAAAGGAAGAAAGCAAAACATCGGGCCGCTGGCCGTACATGCTTCAGGCCCTTACCATTCCATGCTCCGCATTCTCCATGTTTTCCCGGACAATCTGATCTGCCTGGGAAAACTGTGTCTTGGCACTCAGAAGCTCAAACCGCCTCATGTTTGCCTCCATCATATACAGACAGTTGAACCACTGTTGTGACGACAGCTTAAATGTGTTCACAATCAGCGTGGATCTGTCCATCCTGCTCACTTCTGTCTGCTGGCCTCCTGTGGGACTTGTTTTGACGGGAGCCATGTAGTTCCTGATCATAACCTCAACAGGATACAGGTTTCCTATAGTCCATTTTGCCTGGATCTCATACGTAGGGCAAAGCCCTGTGTTTGGATCCATTTTGCGTCTGTTTCCCTTGGGAGCTGCAGCGTGCAGTATGATCTCTTCAGGGATAGTGTTCTCGGGCTGCACAGGCTGTGCCAAAAGGTTTCCCTGTCTGGCGGGATCCGAATCTAAAACACCCGGTTTCAGATTGCCTGCGTTGTCGAGCAGGTCAAAGGCAGCATCGATCGCATCGATAATGACCTGATTGTTTTTAAATCTCGGCAGCTGTTCCTGAAGGAAGTCCCGCTGTCCCTGAAGGATGCTGCGCTGCTTCTTTAACGCGCCGGAATCTGTGCCCCCTTCCACAAGGACCAAAAACGGGGTCTTCCCCCTCAGGTTTCCAAAGCCGAACATCGTTCCGGTTGCCTTTGTTTTGAGTTCAGAGATGTCGGCGCTTACAGCTTTTTGGGCGCCCTCTGGATTGCTCTGCGGGAAAGACCTGTGTTTAAAAAAGTAGATAAGACTATCCATTTTCTTTAGGAGTTTTTCTGCTGCAGTTTCAGATCCCCTTGCGGCGAGCTTTGTATCTGACAGGATACGGAGCTTTGTCATCTGCTCCATCTGCAGCGCCGCTCTGCTGTTTTCCAAAAGGATCGGGAATTCTTCAACACGGATGTTTCCCGCCGTCGTGGTATACCCGCCATTTCTTTTGCTGAGAATGGAAAGCTTGAAAAAAGAAAAGCTGGGGTGATAGATCTTGTACGGCGAGACAGGAGCATTGTTATCTGTTCCCTTCCCGTTTGCCGGTGAAAAAGCTCCTGTAACAGAAAATGTCTGGTTCGTCTTGAGTGCCGTAAAGCACTCTTTTGGATACTTCGTGTTCATATACATCTGATTCCGGCAGAATGCTATATTGGTATAGAAACTGCCTTCTCCTTTCCTTGGCTCCTTGCTTCATGCATTCTCGGGTATAGCCCTGCTGCAGCCCCCAAAGCTGCTGAACAGTATTGGCTGCCCTTTTTCTCAATGATTTCATAAAATCCGAAAGACAGATGTCCGGCGCAACACTTTTCGAGCGCAGAATGCCCATTCGCTGCTTTTAAAGTGACATGACATCTTCCGTCGTTCACATCCGAAATCACAAAGCTAAGCATATAACCTCCTTTTTAGTTTATCTCCAGACTATCAATAGCATCTGCCTTATATATGGTCGTTTTTCTGGTCTGAAGAAAAACGAAATCGGATTTTCTTGCAGTTGGCGCGTGGATGGAAGATGTGAAAAAAAGCAAAATCGTTTTTCCCCGGCAAAGAAAATCGCCCATATATAAGGTAGATACAAAACATAGATAATCATGGGGATATTACGAAAGGGAGGTGACAGGCTTTTATGGAAGGAAAAAGGAGTGATTTCTTTCTTATTATGGAAGAATATGATGGTTTTATGAGCCTTCCGGAAGGTCCGGAAGACGAAGCAGAAGCGAAGAGGGCATTAATAGAGCCACTTTCTGTTATGGCCGGGAAGCAGCTGCGTGAGTACGGGGATGTGGCGTTTGAGTATTATGCCACGGAATTCTCATTACTTGCGGATTCTGAGGAAAAGAAAGGTCTCGGTGATGTTCTGAACCGGTTCTATGTTCAGAAG
>CACYCV010000101.1 GCA_902772955.1 uncultured Ruminococcus sp. | reverse complement strand
TTTTTTGACCGGAAGGACGCTTTGCAAAGCCTCCCCTTAAATATGAACTTAACTATAGAATCCAAACCGAAGGGGTGCAGGGGGCGATCGGAAAGCCCCCTGCGTAGGCCGAACTTGTTCGCTTCACTCAGCGACACAATGGGATGTGAAATGATTTTTCAAGTTGTCCCGCGTGGTCACGCGCCGAAATACCAAAGACGAAGACACATCCCCGACAGAACCGACATAGGATGTAATACAGACCGTTGCTGATGACGGTTTTGAAATAGATAGAAGAGAGTATATCCGAAAAAAGAAAAGGAGATGAAACGGGATGTTATGTAACTATGAAACCTCCTGCACCAGGAACGGAAGCGGAGACGAACGCTGCCCCGATGGCTTTTCCCGCTGTATGAACGGTTGGATGATAATGGTGGGGATTATTGCCGGACTGGTTCTCACGGCGGCTGTGGTGCTGCTGTTTATCAACGGACTGCTGCCCTCTGTTTTCCCGGCGGTGCTCACCGTGCTGATTACCGGTGTCGTTGCCGTTCTTGCACTCACCATAACGGCTTTGCTGCTTCCTGACGGCAGCAGGGGGAAAAAGTGCCTGCGGTGCCACCTGGGCGGACTGTTTTTTGGACTGATCGGTCTGGTGGTGGCAGCACTGCTGACGATTTCAACTGACCTTGCCGCAGATTCTGTGATAGCGGCGGTAACCCTCGGCCTGACAGCTTTCTTTACGGCCTATGTGCTGGTTGCTCTGCTGTTTGTGGTGCGCTGTGCCGTGCAGTCATAAGCACACATTTTCCACTCCGGTTTGCCGGGACACCTACCATTTATGACAGCCGGTATGCCGGATGAATGCCCGAAAACGATGAAAGGTTCGCTTTTGTCGCTTTCGGGCCTTTCCTTTTGCAGGCTTTTGCGCCGCTTTTTTCTTTTTTTGTTGGATTTCTCTCTATATTATTCTAATAAAGAAAAAAGCAAAAGGGTTCTTTTGGTATAATAAAAGGGTTAAAAAACAATCAGAAAGCAGGATGGCAGAGCGATGAGAATCAGACATAAACCCTGGGCAAAGCCTGAGCTGGAGGCCTGTGCCTATTTTATACAACAGCCGGAGCAGCTGCGGAACCGTTGGCTGCCCTGTTTTCCCAAGCAGCAGCCATTTTATCTGGAGCTTGGCTGCGGCAAGGGAGGCTTTATGGCACAGGCAGCCCTGTTGAATCCCGATATCAATTATCTGGCGGTAGACATCAAATATGAAATGCTGGGGCTTGCCAGACGGAATATCCAAAAGGCCTTCGACTTGCAGGAGCGCACTCCTGACAACGTGCTGCTGACGGCACATAATATCGAACGGATCGGACTGATGCTGGGGGAAGAAGACAGAGTAGACCGCATCTATATCAACTTCTGCAATCCCTGGCCGCGGATGAAGCATAAAAAGCGCCGCCTGACCCATCCCCGGCAGCTGATGCAGTACCGTCAGTTTCTGAAGGACGGGGGAGAAATTCATTTCAAGACGGATGACGATCCGCTGTTTGCTGAGAGCCTGGAATACTTCAGGGAATGCGGCTTTGAGATTCTCTATCAGACCGAAGATCTTCATCGTTCCGGCTATGAACCCAATCTGATGACAGAGCATGAAAAAATGTTTTCTGACGAAGGCATCCGGATCAAATTTCTGATAGCCGGAAAAGCCGGACTTCCCGCGGAGGGTGATGACATTGATTAAAAAAAGAAAACAGGCAGCGGCCGTGATGCTGCTGAGTCTGGGCATGATGCTGCCCTCCGGCTGTTCCGATGCGGCTACCGGCAGCGATTCCCTGCTGAGGCCTCCCCGTCCTACCGGCGACAAGGCGGCCATTCAGGAGATTATCGCCAGTGAAGCAGGGGGCAGCTACACCCTGAAATATCCCCAGAAGGGGGAAAACCGTTCCGCGATTACCCTGCGGAACGAGGATACCGAAAAGGAGTTTGCTCTGGCACTGTATGCTACGGAAAACGACACCAGACTGAATGTGTCAATTATCGCCTGCCGCAAAAAGGAATGGAGGTGTCTCGGCACCTACACCAATACAGGTTCCGGCGTGGACAGGGTGATGTTTTATGATGTCAACGGAGATAAAAACGAAGAAATCATCATCGGCTGGACCTCCTTCAATACCTCCCGGAAGACCCTGACGGCCTATTCCCTGCAAGGGGACGAAACCTTCGAGATGAATATTGACGAAACCTATGATGAGCTGATTGTGTCCGATCTGACCAACAATCAAAGAGACGATATTCTGCTGCTGTCCCTCAGTACCCCGGAGTCACCCTCTTACGCTACGCTGCTGCAGTATTCGGAGCAGGAAAAACGCCCCGTGGGACAGTATTCTCTGGAGCTGGATTCGGAGGTGACCTCCTTTGCCAATATCCAGGTGGGCAATGTGACGATTCCCCCGGAGGAAACGGCGGAAAAGACCACCTCCGGCGGTGCCAGAACGGAAAAAAGCCGTCAGTCCTCCTCCGATGCCGAAGTGTCTGAGGCGCAGGAGTCCTCGGTGACGGAAACGGCGGAGCCGGAGAAGCAAAATGTCCCTGCAGAAAAAACAGGCCGCACGAAAACTTCTTCGGAGCC
>CACYCV010000100.1 GCA_902772955.1 uncultured Ruminococcus sp. | reverse complement strand
CGTGTGGGGTGGAAGCCGCGGCAGTAAAGCTGGACACGGCGAAACCAAGCGGAACGGAGTGGAGCAAGCCGCGAATCGTCCCGCGCGGTCACGCGCACGCGAATTGACAGCGGAGGCACTCCGCAGGGAAGTTGATATCTATGGAAAGGTGAAGTAAAGCGTCCTTCCGGTCATAATGCAACCACCCCAAAGCGGTGCGTAAGCGCCGTGTGGGGTGGAAGCCGCGGCCAAAAAGTTTAGACACGGCGAAAACGAGCGGAACGGAGTGGAGCGCGCCGCGAATCGACAGCGGAGGCACTCCGCAAGGTGCGAATTACTTGTTTTTTTTTAGTTTTTGTAGTATCATTCTCTTAGTAGAACAAATAAAAAGGGAGCTATTCGTATGAGAAAAACAAAAATCATCTGCACCCTCGGTCCTGCAACGGATGAGGAATCCATTCTCCGGAAGCTGATGCTCAACGGAATGGATGTTGCCCGTATTAATATGTCTCATGGAACCCATGAGGAGCATAAACGCAAAATTGATGCCGTCAAAAAGCTCCGTCGGGAACTGGATCTTCCTGTAGCTATTCTGCTGGACACCAAAGGGCCGGAAATCCGCACAGGCAATTTCCCTCAGAAGGTGATCCTGCAAACAGGTCAGACCTATACCCTCACTATCAACCCCCGCGAGGGAGATGACCAAGGTTGCTCCATTACCTTTCGTGAACTGCCAAGAGACGTGGAACCCGGAACCCGCATTCTCATTGATGACGGCCTGATCGAACTGAAGGTGCGGGAAAAAACCGATACAGATATTCTCTGCCAGGTAATCAATGGCGGACCTGTTTCCTCCCACAAGGGAATCAACGTGCCGGGAGTTTTTTTGTCCCTCCCCTTTATGAGCGACAGAGACAAATCCGATCTGCTGTTCGGTGTGGAACAGGAGGTTGATTTTGTAGCCGCATCCTTCACCAGAAATGCCAACGATATCAATGAAATGAAAGCTGTCCTCTCCTCCTTCGGTGGTGACAGTATCCGTATCATTGCTAAAATTGAGAATAAGGACGGTGTTGACAACATTGACGAGATTCTCCGGGTTGCGGACGGTGTCATGGTCGCCAGAGGAGATCTGGGCGTGGAGATTCCTATTGCCGAGGTGCCGGAAATTCAGAAGCGCATCATCAAAATGACCAGAAATTCCGATAAGCCTGTCATCACCGCCACCCAGATGCTGGATTCCATGATGAAGAATCCCCGTCCTACCCGGGCAGAAACCACAGACGTGGCGAATGCCATCTATGACGGTACCAGCGTCATCATGCTGTCCGGAGAAACCGCTGCCGGAGCCTTTCCGGTGGAGGCAGTCAAAACCATGGCCAACATTGCGGAGATTACCGAGGGTCATATCAATTATATTGACCGCTTCAACAAGCTGGACATTCACGAACGGCCCGATGTCACCTCTGCCATTTCCCACGCTGCCTGTACCACTGCCCACGATCTGGGGGCTTCGGCGGTCATTACCGTGTCCAAATCGGGCAAGACCTCCCGGATGCTGTCCAAATACCGTCCCGCCTGCCCCATCATCAGCGGAACACCAAGTGAACAGGTCTGGCGGCAGACAAATATGTCCTGGGGCGTAGTGCCAATTATGATTGAGGAAAAGGACAACACTGACGAGCTGATCGACCATGTCATTACGGTTGCCCAGCAAAAAGGGCTTTTACACAACGGAGATTTAGTCGTGCTCACCGCCGGTGTTCCTCTTGGCGTTTCCGGTACTACCAATCTTATGAAGGTGCATCTGGTAGGCAACATCCTATGCAGCGGCACTACCATTGTCAACGATCTTTCCGCTCATGGTCATCTGATGGTTGCCCACAGCGATCAGGAAGCACTGGAGAACTTCACTGAGGGTGAAATCCTGGTTATACACGAAACTAACAATGCTCTCCTACCCATTATGAAAAAAAGCGCCGGCATCATCACCGAGGTAGACGGTATCAATTCCCACGCCGCTATCGTAGGACTCGCACTAAACAAGCCCGTTATCGTCGGTGCCACCAACGCCACCCTGCTTCTGAAAACCGGCACCAACTGCAACATCTACTCCGGTAAAAGCGTCGTCACTACCGCCACCACCAAATTCTGATCCGGGAAGACTTTTGCGAAAAAGTCCCCCTAAGAATTCCAAAAACGGACTTTCCAAGCATTTTTAGTCAAATAATCCCGACACACTTTTTTTCATGTGCCGGGATTTTTTCTGTGTTCCTCAACAATCCTGCCAACGCTAAAAAACTCGTCAGAGTTGCGGGTCCAGCGGTTCATGCCCATGGCGAGGGTTCCAAGGGACGAGAAGTCACTTGGAAGGGTTTGGGACAGAGTCCCAATACTAAAGAGGTGGGAGGGTAAGATTGAAATAGGCAGCGATCATGCTGCGGGCGGCGTGCATGGCAACGGCACTTTTGGCGCCGTGCTCCACCATGACGGCGATGGCAATCTGAGGATTGTCGTAGGGTGCATAACAGATATAATTGGAATGATCGGAGCCGCTGTTTTCGGCGGTTCCCGTTTTGCCGGCAACCGCAAAGGGAAAGCCCTGCATGGCAAGATAATTGCTCGCCGTCATATACATGGCATGCTGGACAGCCTTCAGGTTTTCTTCACTGACACCCATTTCATCAACCAACTCCGGCTGACTTTCGTAGACGATTTCACCGTCGTTGTAACGGACAATCCGGTCTACCACATGGGTTCTCAGACGCTTGCCGTTGTTGGCAAGGGTTGCCGCATAGGTGGCCAACTGCAAGGGCGTAAACTGATTGTCCGACTGCCCGATGGCCGCCGGAGAAACAAAGCTGGAATACCATTCGGAACCCATCATTTCACTGTATTCGGGCCCTGCCAGAGTTCCGGCACTTTCGGAAACCTCTACCCCGGTCTTGACCCCCAGTCCGCAGCGTCTGGCATATTTTTCAAGGTTTTCAATACCTAACAGACGGCCTGTTTCCGCAAAAAAGACATTGCAGGAAACCATCAGGGCGTGTTCCATGTCCAGATCACCGTGAAAGCCCATGCACCAGAGCTTCAGACCCCCAACCGTGTAAATACCGCTGCAGGTAATAGAGGTGTTGACCGTAATTTTCTTTTCCTGCAGAGCCGCTGAGGCTACCAAAGGCTTGAAGGTGGAACCCGGTGCCAACGCGCCCATGAAGGCCCTGTCAAAAAGAGGTACCGTTTTGTCGGTGGCCAGCTTAGTGTAATCGTCATAATAGGTGGAAAGGTTGTAGCTGGGATAGCTTGCCGCACACAACACCGAAAAGTCCTTGACATTCAGCACTACCAACGCCGCTCCGACGCAGTCGCCGCCCATGTTCTTGTCCTTCACCGATTTGGCGTATTCGTTGGATTCCTTCACCGCGTCCCGCAGGGCCTCCTGAGCCGCCTTCTGCAGCTTTGTGTCAATGGTCAGAACCACCGAATTGCCCGGAACGGTGGCGCGGGTCTGCACCAGGGAAACGTTGCCGTCCTTGTCCTCTTCATATGTCCGGCTTCCGGCAGAACCCCGCAGCTCAGTTTCCAGTGCAGCTTCAATGCCGCTTTTGCCGATCTTGTCCGTATAGCTGTAGCCCTTGGACTTCAGTTCGGCATATTCCTCCTGGGATATCAGTCCCGTAATGCCGACTATATGAGGAGCCGCTGTTCCGTTGACGTATGTCCGGATGGCACAGGACTCCACCGTGACCCCGGAAATCCCGTTGAGCTGCTCCGCAATGACTGCCATGGATTTTTCACTGATCCCCTGGGCAAAGATATAAGGTTGGGTGCGGGTATAGCCCTTTTTGGTCATGTTGTAGCGGACACTGATGATATTCCGCTGCTGAACGGGAGTATATGCCTCGCATTCATAACGTTCTACCAGCCTCGCCATACACTGTTCTGCAGTGGAATAGGGGTTCATATTCAGATTGTCACGGCTTTTGAGAGCAGCAATCTCATTTTGCTTCTTTTCGTCAAAGGTATATTTTCCCGCCGCATCCACCAGAATAGGCAGCTCGTCATTCCATTTTTCCCCGCAGGCCTCGGTAACGTTCACCAGCCGGTCAATGGTTTTATTGAGATCCTCATCCTTGAGAAACAGCTTGTTCACCACAATCCGGTAGCCGGTAAGATTCACGGCCAGGGGTACTCCGTTGACGTCATAGATTTCTCCCCGGATCGCTTCTCCGGTAACGGTATAGATTGACTTATCGTTGATGATATCGTCATACTGATCCGACTGAAAAATCTGCCACTGAACGAGTCTTGCCAGAAAAACGGCAACCACCGCCAGCACCAGCGACAGCAGCAGGGCAGAACGGATCTTCATAGACCGGGTTTCCATTCTGATCACCCTCCCTTTTTAGCGGTTCTGGAAAAGACAAATCTGTTCAGTCCGAAAAACACCGGCACAAACGCCAGGGTATAGAGAATCCGGGACAGATAATGTCTGACAAAGAACATTCCTCCATGACTGTAGCCGGCCAGCACATAATAAAACAAAAACTGCAGCACAATAATCAGCGGAACCGCCACAACCGCCATCATCATCACGGTCAGCAGTGAGCGGCGGATATACTGGTCATACAGATTGCTTATCGTAAAGGACATAATGACGAAGGCAATAACGTAAAAGCCCAGGGCACCGCTGTACGAGCAGTCGGTAAGCAGTCCGCAGACCACCGCCAGCACCATTGCCGGAATTTCCTTTTCAAAAACGGCAAAGGAAAGGGTCAGGGGCAGCAGCAGAACAGCCTTGCCGCCGTAGATTTCCGGCAGGACATAGGGGGTCACCTGCACCAGAAGGGCAAGAAGAATCTCAAAGCCATAAAGAACATATCGAATCACCGTACGCCGGGTCACTGCGGCACCCCCTCCCTTTCTGATTCATCCCTGCACCATGGCAGGGCCCGACAAAATACAATCGCTTTTCAGACAGAATAAAACAGCATCCCTCTGCACACAGCAGGATCATGTTCCACGGCTGAAATCCACCACAATGACCGCCGAGGAAACGGTTCGCAGGGCTTCAAAGGGTTCAATGACTGCCATGGGCATACCGGTATAATCATCATAGGTCATTTCCCGGACAGTGCCGATTTTGATATTTTTAGGAAACACCCCGCCGTAACCGGAGGTAACCACGATATCCCCGACCTTGACCTGGTCCCGGGTAGAAACGTTAATCAGTCTCGTAATGCCGTCATCGGAAAAAGCAGGACTTCCGGTAATGATACCGCTGTCCCCCGTGCGCTTCACCAAGGCGCCCACTGCGGCATCCGGCGAAAGCAGCGTGGTTACCTTACAGGAGCGGGGAGCCACCTCGCAAACCCAGCCCACCAGACCGTTTTCCGTCATCACAGGGTCATTCAGCTCCACCCCGTCATGGCTGCCCCGGTCCAGGGTAAAGCCATAGAAATTTTCATTGGGATCACGGCCGATCACGTCTGCCGTCACCACGGAAAAATCCGTGTTTTCCTTTTTGATATCATAAAATTTTTCCAGCTTTTCGTTCTCCGCCTTCAGATCATAATATTCCACCAGCATATCCTGCAAACGGCGGTTCTCCTCCTGCAGACGATCCACCTCCTGCTCCAGTTCCTCACGGCTTTTCGGGGGTGTCATGGCCTTTCCGGCGGAATCCGATCCTTTGGTAGTCAGCTGCTGCAAGGGAGTCAGCACATAGCTGGTCAGAAAGTTATTGACATAGCTGTTGCCGGATGAAACAAGTGCCACAATCAGAAAAAGCACCACCAGGGTGATCATCACCTTGAAGCCCTTTCCCTTTACAATTCGTTTCATGACAGCAACACCCCCTACAAAAGTGAAATACACGGCAAAAAGCATGACGGATCCCATTGATGCAAAGGAGAAACGACAGCTTGAATTAAACAAGCTCGCTTGATTGGAGCGAGCAACGCAGTCAACAAACGTCGGGGAGCTTTCGCTCCCGCGGACGTCGGTGGGGGGTAACACACCACCGACGGACGTATGGCACCCGCCTCCTATAGAGGCGGGGGACATCGACGTTTGTTTTGAATGTAGCAACATACTCCCCCGCCTCATGCAGACAGGGGAGTATATGAAAAAGCGATAGGCGCTCAGTACCGCCACCGATAGTTTTTGACACTCGGATTGGTTATTTTCGGAAGCTCCTCCGGAGGAGCGGAAAAAACGACCAATGCCCTGTCACCCTTCTGACGCTGAAGGTTTCACGGCTGATATACAGAACCGTTGCACCTGCTTCGTTTTCACAGGTTTAATAAGCCTTATGCCCCACATTGGATCTGAAGCCGGCAGCAGAACGTTCGTGACGGATCCCGCGGATGATCACAATCTGCGCCTTTTGCCCCTGCTCCATTTTTTCCGGTGAGACGACCGTATTGTCAGGGCCGTCAGAAACACGAAAATCAACTTTCCTCTCCGGAATATTGGGACTCTGTCCCAAGCCCTGCCGGGGAAAACCCTTTTTTGAAAAAAGGGTTATTCCCCGGACCCCTTTCCAAAAAACATGTGTTTTTTCATCAAAGATCAACAGGAAAAGGGTATATCCTGAATCCGTGAAATTCAAATTGCAAAATAAGGTTGAAAGACTCATAAATACTGCTTTTTCAGCAAAATTTCGATAAATGAATTTG
>CACYCV010000099.1 GCA_902772955.1 uncultured Ruminococcus sp. | reverse complement strand
TGGTGCGGGTAACAGGACTTGAACCTGCACCTCCTTGCGAAGACTAGCACCTGAAGCTAGCGCGTCTGCCAATTCCGCCATACCCGCATCTTGTGGACACCGGTCTTTCCGACTGCTTGATTATTATAACAAACGGTTCGAAAAATGTCAAGGGATTTTAAAAAAAATCTGTCCAATGACAAAATATCTTCAATTTGTCGATTCTTATCAAGAATTCTTGAAAGAAAATGTTAAAATTGCAGAAAAAATTTAAAATATAATTCTAATGAAGAAAAAAGCAGCTTTATTCTTATGGTACAATAAACGAAGCAGGAAACTATTATTTTGGAAACTTGAGGGATGTACAAATGAAATTTGAGGAAAGCTATGCGCTGATCAAGGAAAAATACGATGAGATGGATATGACCAATGTCGATAAGGACTTTTCGGCAATTATATGTTTGACCGGAAAAAATCCGGGCTATGTTTATGTTGCCTATCAGGGCAAGAAAAAGATTATCGAACCAATCAAACGAGACAAGGCCAATATTTTTGTTACGATGTCAGATGCTACCTTTGAGGATCTGATCTATAAAAGAATTGCCCCCTTCAAGGCCTTTACAACCGGAAAGGTTCAGGCAAAGGGAAATGTTTTTCTGGCACTTTCACTGTACAAAAAAATCAAAAAATAACCGGAATCAATTGCATGAATTGCGACAAAAGGTTCTATCTGTCTAATGACATAAAATACGCTGCCTTTTAAAATGATGATAGAGAAATACTACTTTGGGAGATGATACTATGGCAGATTTTTCAATGGATGAGTTCTATCGGGGAGACTCTATGAACGCCTACAAATTTTTTGGTGCCCATCCTGTTTCAGAGGATGATGCGGGTATTATGTTCAGAGTCTATGCTCCTAATGCCTATCAGATGGAAGTTATCGGAGATTTCAATGGCTGGAACGGCTGGAATCATCGGATGAATAAAATCAACAGCGGCGTTTATGAGTTGTTTGTGGCTGAAGCGAGAGTCGGACAGCTTTATAAATTCCGTGTCTATCAGAGGGGCGGCAGCGTGGTTGACAAAGCGGATCCTTATGCGTTTCACAGCCAGCTTCGTCCGGATACCGCTTCCGTTATCACCAGGGTCCTGAGAGGCGATGCTTTTCATGATGAAAAATGGATGAAATCCCGTACCAAGTGTTATGATAAACCTATGAACATCTACGAAATGCACATGGGTTCCTGGAAAAAGCCCCAGGGTAAATCAGAAGCAGACGGCGGTGCCCAGTGGTTCCGCTATGATGAGGTGGCAGAGGATCTTGTCAGATATGTCAAAGAAAATAACTTCACCCATATTGAGGTTATGCCTTTGGCAGAGTATCCCTTTGACGGTTCCTGGGGCTATCAGGTTTCACAGTATTACAGTGCAACCTCACGTTATGGTACGCCTGAACAGCTGATGAAATTTGTGGATGTCTGCCATCAGAATAATATCGGTGTGATTATCGACTTTGCTTTTGTTCATTTTGTAAGAGATAACTATTCTCTGGGCAATTTCGATGGAACGGCACTTTATGAGTATCCGCCTTCAGACGTTTCTCAGAGTCAATGGGGTTCATACAACTTCAATCTTTCAAAAGGCGATGTACAAAGCTATCTGATGTCCTGTGCGTCCTTCTGGCTGGATGCCTATCATTTTGACGGTATCCGGATGGATGCTATCAATAACGGTATTTACTGGATGGGTGACAAAAACAGAGGCGTCAATGATCGTTCTGTGGACTTCTTTAAAAAGATGAATTATCGCCTGAATCATACCTTCGAAAACATCATGCTGATTGCAGAGGATTCCTCGGATTATCCGGGCGTCACCCAGCCGGTGGAAAAGGGTGGTCTTGGATTTGACTACAAGTGGGATATGGGCTGGATGAACGATACGCTGGAATATATGAAAATTGATCCCCTCTGGAGGAAGGGAAGTCACAACAAGATTAACTGGTCCATGGCCTATTTCTATTTTGAAAGATTCATCCTGCCGTTGTCTCATGATGAAGTGGTACACGGGAAAGCAACCATTGTTCAGAAAATGTTTGGCGGCGATTATCATAATAAGTTTGCCCAGGCAAGAACACTTTACGCTTATATGATGACCCATCCGGGCAAAAAGCTGAATTTCATGGGCAACGAGCTGGGTATGTTCCGGGAGTGGGATGAAACCAAGGAACTGGATTGGTTCCTGTTAAACGATTTTCCCATGCATAAGATGTTCCACGATTATTTCCGTGATCTCAGCGGGCTGGTTACAAAGAATCCTGCCTTCTATGAGAAGGATTATCAGGAGGACGGTTTCCTTTGGATCGATGCTGACAATGCCAACGAAAATATGTATGCGTATTATCGTATGACCGATGGTCAGAAGTATGCGGTAGTAATCAATATGTCTCCTGTCACCAGAGAAAATTTCCGTATGGGTTTGCAAAATGACTGTACCCTGACAGAGGTGCTGAACAGTGATAATCAGTGCTATGGCGGAACCGGTGTGCTGAATCCTGCACCGATCAAATCCGAACCGATCAAGCATAATCAATGGGATCACTCGGCTGTCTTTACGCTGCCGCCCTTCGGTTCGATTGTTTTTGAGGTCAAGGAGACTCCTAAGCCAAAGAAGAAGAGTACTGCTGCCAAGGAAACGGGCAAAAAAGCAGCAGCTCAGAAATAGAGAGGGATCATTGATGAAAGTAAACGGACAAACAATTCGGTTAGAATCGCCGATGACGGTGTCTGATTATCTGGCCGTCCAGCAATATCAGCCGGGCAGAGTGGCAGTTGAACTCAACGGTGTCATTGTACGAAGGGACCGTTTTTCGGATACTCTGCTCGATGATGAGAGCGAAATGGAGATTGTACAATTTATGGGCGGAGGATAAAACAATACAAATCAAGTATTTGCAAGAGAAGCACGGAAAAATCCGTGCTTCTTTCTGTAGGACTTATACAAATAAATCAAATAATAATTAGCAATTTTAATTCTTGTTTTTATATCTTTACTAAATTAGTTTCTGAAACTTTTCACAAGATGACTATTGCTATTTATAAATGATTATTTTATAATTTAAATGGTATCCTGCGGATTACCAAAAATTGGATGAGTGAGGTGTCGACCGTGAGACTGCGAAAGCAAGCACTCGGATCAAGAAATCTTATTGGTATTCGTGTAGAAGAGGCCAGAAAAAAGAAAGGTATGAAACAAAAAGAATTGTTGGCGCAGCTTCAGGTAAGGGGTGTGGATATGAACGCCTCAGGCCTTTCTAAACTGGAAGGTCAACTCAGATATGTAACGGATGTTGAGCTGGTAGCTTTGGCAGATATTCTTGAAGTACCCGTTGATTATCTTCTTGGCAGAGATGAAAAGAAATAGCAGTGGGTTACGCTGACAAAATATAATCCCTGAATCCGTGAAATTCAAATTGCAAAATAAGGTTGAAAGACTCATAAATACTGCTTTTTCAGCAAAATTTCGATAAATGAATTTG
>CACYCV010000098.1 GCA_902772955.1 uncultured Ruminococcus sp. | reverse complement strand
CGTTGATGATGAAGGCTTCCGGCATTTCGTCAAACCAATCACCCGTCTCCCGTCCGTCATCCCGATACACAATGGCAAAGCCGTCCACAAATTCACTGTCAGCCCGGCTCAAGGGATTGGTCATCATACCCTCCGGCAGATAAAGCGCCGCCTCACCGGTGGAACGGTCCACATAGCATTGCCGCCCGTTCAGGCACACAGGCGCCAGACGGGACCCATTCCAGAAGGTCAGCTCATCATCGCAGACCGCCCCGGAAAAACACCCGGACGGCACGTCGAAAAAGCCAAATTTGAGAGCAAAGAACTTTGGGTCTGTCAGATTAACAACCGTAGGCAAATTAGCAATGCCCTTTTTATCCTTATTTGAGCAGACATCGTAGAGAGAACATGCCATACCGAAGCTGAACAGTTCCATCGCTGCCCAAATTGGAAAGTGGCCGCCATAAACAGCCATGTGACGCTTTACGCATGGCAGGTTTTGCTGATGCTTTATTTCCGTGTCCAGTTGATCCATTGTCTTTTGATAAATCGAGTTTCCGTTTCTGTCTGTTTTCTGGCTAAAATGCATACTGTCCCGATAGCCTTCCGCTCCATATGCAATTGCCAACTGATAGGCCAACCTGGTTCTGAAGGCTATTTCCACATATTCTACCAGCGGAGTCAGAATATTGCGAAGGCCACTGTCAAATTGGTACAGATGATAGATATGCTCTAACGTTATGCCTGGCAGATATTTCTCTTTGTCGTTTGGCTGCATCAAGCCAATACCATATGCGCTGAGACGGTAATAGTTTACAGTTGAAAGAATAGCCTCGGCTTTTGTTCGGTCGGAAATCTGTAAGGCGTGGTTGTTGATCAGGTTTTCAATCTGCTCTTGATATGTCTTGGCGTCCTTTAGCTTCCGTGCCATTCAAACCCTCCAAAACATCAAAAGTCCCAGCGTGGTTCGCATGTACTATAGGAGTACCTAAGCGTGCTGGGCTCTTACGCGTATAGTATACGCTAAAAATCATCTTCCTGACAAGTACCCTGGAAAAAAGTTTTCAAGCTGCAAACCAGAGTCAGCATATATTCATTACTCTTCAGGGGAAGGTGGCAGCCCGCAGGGCTGACGGATGAGGTTATCGCACTGCGGGCGCTCACCTCTGCCCTCCGTCCTTCGGGCGCGGTTCAGGAGCGGAAACATGTAAAAGGCAATGTGTCCTGGGTGCGATTCATTGACTGGGAACCGGAGAGCTTCCACGGCG
Organism: uncultured Ruminococcus sp.; assembly: GCA_902772955.1. Classification (GTDB taxonomy): domain Bacteria; phylum Bacillota; class Clostridia; order Oscillospirales; family Acutalibacteraceae; genus UBA1213. The sequence continues at coordinate 2,424 of CACYCV010000098.1, read as the reverse complement.
ATGACTATTCCATCATGAACAGCTCCGGTCACAACGCCTGCACTGCTTTACCTCCTACAGGCAATCCATTGCAAGAAAATCCCGAAGCCGATAATGGTACACCGTACTGGTTGAATAGTCAATTTCATCATTCGTGATGATAATTTTCTTAACGGTATTATCAATTCCTGCAAAGGGTGAAAACTCTCTTTCATAGGTTCTGTCATCAGCTACGCTGTAGGCAACCTGAACCAGATACAGTTTTCCATCCTTACAGGCCTGAAAATCGATTTCTCTTCCTTTTTTATCGTAGACAGACACCTCATACCCCATATAGATCAGCTCATTCAACACAATATTTTCGAGATTATGTGTCAGATCATACCGATTTCCAGAAATCCTTATACTATTCATGGAAACATCTTCATCATACAGTTTGGAGTAATAACTCAGCTTTGCCTTCGCTTTAGGAGAATACAGGGGGATATCCTGAATGACATACGCTTCCTTCAGATAGCCTAGATATTTTATCACCGTGGGAACCGAAACCGATACATTCTGCCCCTTCATATAATCAGAGATGGACTTTGCACTGAAAACCCGGGCGTTGGAAATCAGAATATAATCAACAATCTTTTCAAAAACATCCTTATTTCTGATGTTATATCGGTTTTCCAGATCATTATAGATAATTGTACTGTTGAGGTCGCTTAAATAGCGTTTTCTGGATTCTTCATCAATCTGTTCCAGCGCCGCCGGAAAGCCGCCCCAAACCAGATAGTCAACGATTCCGAAAGAACGATTCAATTGTCTGGCATATTCATCCGCCTCACGATAAACAAAAGGTCGTACCCGAAAAGAAACGTACCGTCCGGACAGCTCTTTTGTAAACTCCTTGGACAACAGTTTTGAATTACTGCCGGTTATGAACACAGATGTATGATAAAGTCTGATTGTCCTTACAGCTTCGTTCCATTCTCTGACATTCTGAATCTCATCCAGAAAAATGTAGAGCCTTTCGTCTCCGAGATGCTCCTCAATATAAGCAATCAATGCGTCAGCATCCGGAATTTTACTACGTACGGGTCTCAGATCAAAATCGAGAAATAAGCATTTATTGCCAGCTGTTTCTATTTCGTTCATGATCTGCCTGAGAATAATGGACTTACCACACCGGCGGATGCCGGTTATAATTTTGATCAAATCACTGTCGTAGAAAGGTCTGATTTGTGAAATGCAGTGTTCTCTGATAATCATGTAGGCTCTCCCATTCTTATTGTCACACTGCTCAGACCCACCCCAAAGAGCAAAAGCCGTGTATGGTGTGAACGGTCATATTATATTTTAAGTTTTTGCTCATGTCAACATTTTCTTAAACTATAGATTTAAGAATTGCAATAATGCTGCAATTCTTAAAATGATGCTGTTAACGTATGGGGCATCAGCTCAGTTCAACTCCGACCGCAGCCGGTTATGTGAGTGCTTATTCCTCAGTGCTGATTGTCGGATCTCTCATCACACGCAGGACAGTCCAGTCAGCCATTTCGACAGTGCCTTCATATTCGTTGTATCTCGGATTGGCGATCACAAGGATTGCTCCCTCCTGAGGACATTCATCGCTCATGAAATTGATGATCATGCTGTCTTCTCCGTTTCCGGAAAACAGGTTGATCGTACCGGTATCATCCGCCGCCACGGCAAGGACGGGATTGAGAATCTGAGTCACCTTCAGAAGCAGCATGCAATCGCCGCATTCCCCTTTGGCGTCAAGCCATTCCTGAATCGTAACAAACCTTGGGAAATCTTCTGTCTGCGCGATGCATGAAAATGAAATGAGGACGAGAACAACGGAAAGCGCCAGTGCGATGGTTTTCTTCATTGATGTTCAACTCCTTTCGTTCGTGTGCCTAATAAAGACGATTGCAACTCTGTCGGAAGAGATGCAACTGGTTGCAATTACGCAAAGAACAATGCAACCGGAGTTGTTGCAATTGCATCAAAAGCAAAAGTCACTAAGCGTGGCATCAAAGTCGTCAGCAATGTGGATTTGACCATGATAAATGCCACCAGTACGTTTTTTCTTTTTCCCTTGTTCTGCTTCTGCTGCATTCCTAATCGACTCAATCTTAATGAGCTGCATGTAGCGCAGTACTTTCATCAGCGCCTCATCTGACATTCCTTCTGCTTCCTGAACAATAAGATCCAAAGCCATGCGCTCACCTCCTGTTACTCACATAGTATCACTCAGAAGAAAGCTGATTGTCAACAATTTCCTGAGAATTGAATGAAGTCTTGTGGATTGAGAATGACTTCTTCGTCTTCGTATTCATGTTCATGCTTTTTCTTATCTTGTACCATATTATCCGATAATCGCAGCCTGTTTTTCGTTTCCTGTTTTCATCAAAGGTTACTGCTCAGCCTATGGGCTTCGCAGGCGCGGGTGGG